>CAYVCM010000084.1:0-3948 GCA_964449925.1 uncultured Clostridium sp. | reverse complement strand
GGCTTAAATTACTTGCTTCTTATATCTAAAATCCTATTTCTGAAAGCCATTGTCTTACAGTTGATTCACTATTTCTTGCACTACTTCCATTTACTGCTAAGCCTTCTGTAACTGTTGCATTTGGTTCTTCTTCTTGAATATTAGCAGGTGTTCCTGAAAGCCCAGAACCTCCATGTGTAATAAATGGTGCTATCGTCTTTCCTGATAAATCATATTCATCCAAAAATGTATAGATTGGCATTGGCATGTCTCCCCACCAGTTTGGATATCCTAAGAAAATTGTGTCATACTCTTCTATATTATCAATTTTTGTACTCAAAGCTGGTCTTGCATTTTCTCTTTGTTCTTCTTGAGCATAATCTACTAACTCATTATAATCACTTGGATATGTTTGTTCTGTTTCTAATTTTATAATATCTCCTCCTACTGCATCGTGAATAAAGTTAGCAACAGTCTCCGTATTTCCACTTTGAGAAAAATATAACACTAAAACATTTCCTTTACTTTCCACATTATCGCCTCCTGCTTCTTGATTTGTATTAGTATTTTCAACTAAATTTTGAGCATTTTCATTTCTCTGCGTATTTGTACCACTTGTATTTTGAGCTGTATATTGATTGTTTTCACTACTATTCTTATTTATAATAACTACTGCAACAACTCCTACAATAATTAAAAGAATAACAATAATTAAGGCAATTATTTTTTTATCCATTTTTTATCTTCCTTTCTTTTATATATTTTAAAATATAATTTACTAATTAGGAATTTCCACCTCCTTTTTGTTCAATATTTTTCTGATAGTTTTAAATACGAAATATATAATTAATGCTATACTTATAACAATTGCAATATTTTCTATATAAAATAAAATTGGATTTTGCTCATAATTAAAAAATTTGAATTCATTTATAAGAAACATATCCTTCCACATTTCTGATAAGATAAAAGCATATATACCATATCCTACAAGTAAAATAAGTAAGAAATAATATACATATTCAAATGTGCTGTTTCTCATCTTTTTACTTATTTTTAACATCATACTATTTATATGTAGTCCTATGTGCATAGCAATTAAGGCAAATCCCCATGAAGTTGAAATCATGTGAAGTTTCCTTCCAAATGTGGTTGTTGGAATATTTAAAAAGCTAAAAACACTTGCTGAAATTATAATTCCACTTATGATTATTCCTATCATCGCAATAAACAGCAATATATTTATTGTAATATATAAAACTCTTTGAAAATTGTATTTTCCTTTAAATAAACTTTTATACCAGTTGATATTTAAAACGTGATGCATTATAAATAATATAAATGTAATTGTGCCAACTATTT
Organism: uncultured Clostridium sp.; assembly: GCA_964449925.1. Classification (GTDB taxonomy): domain Bacteria; phylum Bacillota; class Clostridia; order TANB77; family CAG-508; genus CAG-269. The sequence goes on along the minus strand of CAYVCM010000084.1, from coordinate 2,607 downwards.
CATGTAACTGGTTTCCTGTTATATGATATCCCATAAGAATAATAATTAATATTATCATAATCATATCAATAATTATTTTTACTTTCTTTTTCATAGCTTCCTCTTTTCTTATTAGTTTTATCTTTTAGGTTTGCTATAGTAATATTTTTATATAAAAAATAACTGTAATTCTTTTAAGAATTTACAGTTATATATTAACATGGTTTTACTATTATATCAAATACTTATTTTGTATAGTTAGTTATGCCTTTTAGTTATATTTTTCTTATTTTTTATTTTCCAATAATTCTTGTTTAATAAAGTCTATAAATCTTTGTACAGTTGTACTAAAATTGTAATGTTTTTTCCAAGATAAACTAGACTTTGTCTTTACTTCTGGATAAATAGGTATGCAACACAAATTTTCCATGTGATAATCTTTTGCTGCCATTTCTAATGTTACAGCATTATATATTCCACTTTCCACAAATACTGCTGCATTATTGATTATATCATGTGTTGCTATAATATTTAATTTTTCCATTGGTTTACCAAATACATCTATATAAAACTTGTTATCTAATGTTTTTGGAACAGACAACACCATTTCTTTTAAATCTTTTGGAGTTATATATTCTTGATTTGCCCACTTTGAATCTCTTCTCATTAGTACAGCATATCTATCTTCTGAGTCGAGAACTATTGTTTCGTAATCATTCCATCCATTAGGCTTTATAAAAAGTCCAACATCAATTAATCCTTTATCCATTTTTTCTTTTATTTGATAGACTGTTCCCGTTATTAATTCAATATGAACAAGTGGATACAATTCTCTAAATTCCTTAACTAGTCTGCTTAATATTGTTGTTGCTAGTGCGACTCCACTTCCTATAACTATTGTTCCATTTATAATTTCATTTGATTCTTTAATTTCTCTTTCTGCTTTATCTGCAAGTTCTATGATCTCCCTTGCTCTTTCATACATTAAAACACCTTTATCTGTTAATGTTACTTTTCTATTTCCTCTTATTAATAATTTTTCTCCTAATTCTTCTTCAAATTCTGACATTTGCCTACTTAAAGTTGGTTGTGTTACATGTAATACTTCTGCTGCACGAGATATACTTTCTTCATTTGCTATTGCTATAAAATAACGAAGTAATCTTATTTCCATATCATTATCCTCTCAAATTTTACTTTTTTCTAATATATCATAAAAACAAGCAATTATCCATTAATTACTTGTTTTATAATTATTATTTTTTAAATTTTTCTGGATTCAATTCTTTTATTATCCTTGCTGGATTACCTGCAACAATAGTATTATCTGGAACATCATGTGTAACTACACTTCCTGCTCCTACAATCGAATTTTCTCCTATAGTAATTCCAGGTAAGATAATAGCTCCTGAACCTATCCAAACATTCTTTTTAATATGAATATCTTTTACTGTTAACACAGCTCTATCATAAAAATCGTGATTATTTGTAATTAATGAAACATTCATTGCTATTTGCACATCATCTTCGATATAAATATTTCCTGCTGACATACAACGAAAATATGGATTTATTGAAACATTGTTTCCAATATGTAAGTTTTCAGCAATATTCATATATAATGGTGGTGCAATATAACAATTCTTTCCAACACCCCCAACTAATAGTTCTTTTAGCAATTTATTATATTCATCTGTAAAAGGTATTGTATTGTTTAATTTAAATAATAATCTAGCTGTCTCATTAGATTTTTCAAATCTTTCCTTACCCGTCTTTCTTAAATCAATTCTAGTTTCTTCCATAAATATTTTCTCCTTCTAATATATTTATTTTAGTAAATATTTTTTATTATTCTTGCTGGATTACCAGCCACAACAACATTTTCTGGAACATCTTTTGTTACAACAGAGTTCGCACCTACAATTGAATTTTTCCCAATTTTTATTCCTGGCAAAATAGTAGAATTTATACCTATCCAAACATTATCTTCTATTGTAATTGGCTTACAATATGTAGTAGATCTATTATTTGGATTAATATCGTGATTTAAGGTTATTAAATTAACTTTCGGTCCTATAAAAACATTATTTCCTATTGTAATTCCACCTCTATCAAAAAAAGTGCAACATTGCTGTATAAAACTATTTTTTCCGATTTTAGTATTCTTACCAAAATCTGTATAAAATGGTGGTATTACTGTAGTTGTTTTATCTATTTCATTTCCAAATAATTCTTTTAATATTTCACGAACTTTACTATCTGATGGTGCTAAAGTGTTTAACTTATTTGTTAATTCAAAAGCATGGTTAATTATTTCTAATATTTTATAATATTCTGAATCACTTGTAGAAATCATTTCTCCTGCTAATTCTCTTTCAAATATATCTTTCATTATTCTCTTCCTTTCATTGCATTTTATACTCATATTATCTTTTCAATATTAGAGAGTTAATTTATATTTTTATTATATATTAAAGATTGTAAAATAACAAATACTTATTTTGTATATCTTCCTATGCTTATTAGTAATAGTTGTCTTTGTTTAAAGACTTTAAATCTCTCTTTTTTAATAAATTAAAAGAACATCTACTTTTTCGTAAATGTTCTAATCTATTTAATATTTTGATT
>CAYVCM010000083.1:0-7367 GCA_964449925.1 uncultured Clostridium sp. | reverse complement strand
AAAAAAGTGAACCTGGTTGTAATATGATGTGTTCTGTAATAGATAAATTTATAAACAAAGAATTTCAACCTGGTTTGACTTTGGTAGATAAAGAATATTTAGAAGATTACAAAATATTTAGTAATAAAATATCATTATTGAAAGAAGAATTAGATAAACAACTTAATGACTAAAATTTAAAGGCAAAGAACAGTTGAAATAATAGTTTAGTACAAATTATAAAAAGATGTTACTAGATTAAAAAGAGATGGATTTTCATAATTAATTAAATAAATTATATATCTAAAACGTAAAAATGTACTAGATTTAATTGTGAGGACAATTTGATTTAGCCTATTTACAAAGCTAAAATAATGTTTTAATATTAACCAAACCAATGAAAAAGGTTTGTTTATCAGCCATTTTAGAGAATTTATTGTTCAAAATAAATTCTCTATCCCTCATTATTTTGGAAAGTAGGTGATATAATGAAGATACATTTTTATAGTTATATTTTAAATAGTTCGTAAACTCTCTATTGTTATGCAGTAGAGGGTTTATTTTATTAAGAGGAGAATTCTAATGAAGTTAGAAAAAGCAAGTAAAGAAGAAATGTTATATGAAGCAATACAAAGAATCAGAATGTTAAAATTACACGATAATGTAGTAAAAGATTTAAAAAATAACAGGACTTTAAATATGTCAGAAGGGTATTTAGGAAGTTTATATTGGCTAAACACAGAAGAAGAAAATATGGTAAAAAAATATGAAGAACAATATAATGTATTTGTTTTTCATGTTATAAAAACTTATACAGTAGATATGGGGATTATATATGACTTATTATTTTTAACAGAAGAAAAAGAATACTGGGAAGAAGAGAGATTAAGGTTAAAGATAGGATATGTTTTATCTTATACAATATCACAATTTAAAGAAAGTGGAGATATATTTGTTGAAAATAGAAATGGTGGTCTAGTAAGAATTTATTAAAAATTAATTAAATAATAAAAAAGGAGAGGAAGAAAATGGATAAAGAATTAGAAGAAAAAATAAAACAATTAAATACAGAAGATTTAATGAAATTATTAGTAAAGAAAATGGGTTATGAATTTTCAAAAGAAAATATTATTGAGGAAAAAAGCAAAGATTATGCACAAAGAAAAGAAGAAATATATTCAGGATATTTAAAAGGGTTTGATGAAGAATTTGAAACTCATATAAAAAATAGAATTAAGGAAACACCATTACTAATGGAATTATTTAATAAATTTGCAGAAGAGATATATAACCCAAATACAATACAGAAAATATCAAGTAAAATTTGTTCAAGAATAGAAAAAGAATTAGATAAAACATTAAATAAGGAGCAGAAAAAATTATTTGAACAATGGAAATTTTGTGAAGATAAACTTTCAAACGATTTAGCAGAGCAAAGTTTTATATACGGTTATTTGATTAGTACAGAATTAAGAGAAGAAGCACGAAAACAATATCCATATAAAGAAAAAGAGTAGTTATAAAATACTACTCATTAGATTTATTACTATTATCTAAAAGAAAAGATAAAAAACGGTCAAAATATTTTTTATCCTCTTTAGATAAGGAATCATATTTACTATAAAGGTCAGCTGATTTGATAGTTTTACTATCAGAGGAAAGGTATTTAACAGGTGTTTGAATATCGGTTAGTCCTAAAAGATAATCAACAGAACAATTAAAATAATTAGCAAGTTTTATTAGCATGTTAGGTTGAGGAAAAGAACTACCTAATTCATAGCGAGAAATAAGTTCTTGGCTAACTTCTAAATCAGTACTTAATTTAATTTGTGTAATATTTCTATCTTCTCTTAATTTTCTGAGATTATCTAATTTATTTATCACAGTATTGTCATTCATAGTCAATCCTCCAAAATTATTATAAAAATATTATATTAATTATTCTCATAATAAAATGCAAAAATATTCATAAAATATATGAGAAATGCTTGTATAAAATACAAATAAATGATATACTTTTCAAAAAGTGGAAAAGTGAAGAAATTTTATTATGGGAAAAGAAGAAAATAATTTATTTAAGTTTGCTACAAAGGAATTGAGCCAAGATGCTTTTATATGTTGGTGTATAAATTGGTTTAATTATAAAGATACTGTTAAAGGAGATAAAAATAAAGAAAAATTAGTGGAAATGTCAAAAAAAATTTTAAGTAAGATTTTGGAGAATACAGATATTAGTATTTTGGATATACAAGAAGTTAGAATAATAAGACAATTTGAAAGCATTGATATTACATTAATTATAGAGACAAAATATTTAGAACAGTATATAGTTATAATAGAAGATAAAGTAGGAGCTTCTTTAAATAATGTTCAACAAAAAGATTTATATGTAAGTAAATTAATAAATGCATTAGAAAATAATGAAGAAAAGCAAGAGAGATTATTTTTAAATGAATTTAAAATGGAAAATATAGTACCAGTTTTTTGGAAAACTGGCGAATGGAAAGAAGGTAATGAAAATCGACAAAACTCACAAAGCTCACAAAACTCACTCAAAGAAGAGTTACAAAAGAAATTAACTAATAATACAAAAAAATATACAAAAAAAGAAGTTGTATGTGTTAATGGAAATGATACATTAGAATTATTGAAAGATTATATAAAATATTCAGAAATAGTAGAAGATTTTTATATTTATTTACGAGATTATTTAAGAATAAATAATCAATTACCAGAAGATGAATACTGCGTAAATAAGATAGTAGAAAATGAAAAAATAATAGAGGGAACGACATTTTCAAAGAATTATTATGTATTTAATTGTTTTTCAAAATTAATAGGAAGAGAATATACAAGAAAGAGTCATCCTCAAGGCATTGGTGGAATAGTTTTATGGAATTTAAGTAAAAGAATTTTGGAAGAAAATATTTTAAATTCAAGTAATAAGTTAGAAAAAGGAACTAATAATGAACAAGTTGTTGCTGTTGATACTATTAGATTTTTCAAATTTAGAACATGTTACAAAAATAGATTATCAGAAGATAATAAAATATGGTATGAAGAACCAAAACAGAAAATTATGAACAGAGGAGAATTTTATACTAATATAAGATATATATATTTATTTGCTAAAAAGTTAAATGTTTTTAGAAATAGTCAATATGAGTTTATGGGTTTATATAAACTAATAGAATATGATGAGAAAAACAGTATTAGAATATGGGAAAAACAAGAATTAAAAGACAATATAGCAGTGTTAGATGAAGATGAAATAATAAAATTAATTAAAAAAATAGAAAATGAGAATTAATGAAATTAGAAACGGAGGAATTAATTTGAAAGGAAAAAGTAATAGGAATATAAAAATAATAGGAATAGGTAGTGGAGCTTGCAACTGTATTGGATACCTAGAAAAAAATTATAAAATGGAAAAAAATGTGAAATTAATAGGTTCCGATAGTTCGTCTTGTGGTATGAGAGAATGCAAAAATAAATTGCCATTGACAAGAGTTTATCCTAATTATTTAAAAGTAAAAAGAATTTTAGAAGAAGGAGAACAATCCACAAGAGATATAATGTGTTGTATAGGTTGTATTGGAAATGAGTATTTAGGAGAATTATCAGCAAGAAGCCAACATTTTTATATAGAAAAAGAATTAAATGATTCAGAGAATTTGATTTTTGTTTCGTATTTAGGAGGTGGAACAGGAATAGGTGCGACAAAATATTTTATAAATGTAGCAAACGAAATGAATATACAAAGCACAACTATTGTAATTATGCCTTATACATTTATGGGGAAAAGAAAAGAAAGAGCTTTAAAAGGATTAAAAGAAATAAAGAAAATTACTGAAAAAGTTATAGTTTATGATTTAGATGATATTCTATTACCAAAAAAATGTACTATAAATAAAGCTTTTTATTTGGCAGATGAAAAAGCGGCTGAACTTATATTGCAAGAACTTAATAAAATGAATGTAGTATATGAAAAGATGATTAATGTAGAAGAAACAGAATTTTAAAATCGACTAATAATAGTAGATAGGTGTTAATATGAAAATAGAAGATGGAATAATAGGTTTTGCTATTGGAGATGCAATGGGAGTACCAGTTGAATTTATTAGTAGAAAAGAACTATTATTAAACCCAGTAACAGAAATGTTAGAATATGGAACATATAATATGTCAAAAGGTTGTTGGAGTGATGATACATCAATGACATTAGCAACGATGGATTCTATAATACATGAAAAATGTATAAATACAGATGATATGGCTGTCAAGTTTTTAAAATGGTATAGAAATGCAGAATATACAGCAACTGGTAAAGTATTTGATATAGGGACAACCACACAGCAATCATTAATAAAATTTGAAAGAAAATATGATGTTGCAAGTAATTGTGGTGGAGAAAGAGAATTTGATAATGGAAATGGGTCATTAATGAGAATGTTACCATTGGCATATTATTGTTTTTCTAAAAATTTAAAAGATAAAAAAATAATTGATATAACAAATAGAGTTTCTAGTATAACACATAAACATCAAATAAGTATATTAGGTTGTTATATTTATATAAGATTTGCAATGGAATTATTGAATAAAAAAGATATATTTCAAGCATATCAAGCAATAAAAGAATTAGATTATTCTTATTTTGAAAGCAATATAATAAGCAAATATGAAAGAATTTTAAATAATGATATTGGTTTTTATAACATTGAGAAGATAAAGTCAAGTGGATATATTGTAGATACATTAGAAGCAGTTATATGGAGCTTGCTTAATACAAATAGCTTTGATGAAGCAATTATACAGGCTGTTAATTTAGGAGATGATACAGATACTGTTGGAGCTTCTGTTGGTGGATTAGCAGGAATATATTATGGAATAAAAAATATTAATCAAAAATGGAAAGATGATATTTTAAGATATGACTACATAATAAATATTTGTAACGAATTTGAAAAAAGTATAGAAGAAATAAGTAAAAAAGGGAGGGATTTTAAAGTGTAATGTAGTAAATATTTGAAATAAATGAAGAAAAAATAGAAAGGAGGATTTAAATTGAAGGATTGGAAAAAAATATTAATTTTATGTGGAATAGTATTTGTTATTGGAATTATAATTGAAACTATTTGGAAATCAAACGATTTAATTTGGAATATAGGTAAGGAAATAGTTATTATTTCAATCGTAGTAGGAATAGTAACTTTATTAATAGGGATGTATTTAACATATAAGGAATATAAAAAAGAAAATAAAACAATACCAATGTGGTTTAATATTGTTATATCAATAGTTATTTTGTTTGTGATAATATTTATATTTGGTAATTATTATACAAATAAATTTTCACAAACATATAATGAACAATATAATCAAATAATGGAATAATCTTATCTTTAGTATATCAATTAGGTATTTACTATGGTTTTATTTTAGGTTGGTTTTTAGAAATAAGGTGTATTTTTAAATTCAAAAAGAAAATAAATAGTAAAAATGGAGTGGAAAAAATGGGAAAATTAGAGAAGTTAGAAAAATTACAAAAATTAAAAGAAAATGGAACAATAACCGAGCAAGAATTTAAGATAGAGAAAGAAAAATTAATAAATAATAAAAGTACAAAAAAATCCAAAATGATTATAGCAATTATAATAGTATTTATATTAATAATAATTGGGGTATATTGTATATATTACTTTATTATAAACAACAAAGAAGAAACAAGTACAGTAGAAGATACTGATATAGCAGATACAGAAGAAGGTTTTGAACAAACAAGCGCTAATGTATATACTAATGGTACGGATAATGTGAGTTTTACTAATATGAGTGGAGATGATGAGAATTTAACTGATATACAAAAAGAAATTGTTAATTATTTTGACACTAATTATTTTACTTCTTTAGATACGGAGAGTTTTCAAAGATATCCACAAGTATTTGAGGATGCAAAGGTTCATTTATATTTTGGTATAAAAAAAGTGTTAAAATCTACAGATAGTGAATTTGAAGCATTAGTATATTCAGAATCAGATTTGTCTGATTATGAATACGATAATATAAACATAAGCGAAATTCCTAGTAATATATTATTTGTTATTAAAGGAGAACAAATGGAAGAGAGACTTTTGGAAAATGACCATGCAGAAGTATATGGAAGATATGTAGATGTTGAGGAATATGTTATAGACGGTGTTACATATACATTACCTACCATTAATATAATTAATATAACACAAGGAAATAGATACAATATTGATACTATAACGACAGTTGCTAAAAGTATATTTGGAAATGATATAAAGGTTACAACTTTAGGTGATGATGAATATATGGAAATGGCAACGTATTTATCAAGAGGATTACAAAGTTCAGGATATAGAGTAACATTGGATAATCAATCAAATGCAAATTTTAAATCTTTTGTTATGGATGTAGATGAAGGTCTAATATGTTATGATTGGAAAATCAATGATTTATCTGATAATGTTACTAAAAAATTATTTGTAGCAGCTGACTTTCAGCATTATATTGTAACAACGTATGATGATAATTTAAAACATGTATATATAGAGTATTTTGATAATCAATATAATAAGTTATGGAGTAGAGAATTTGATTATAACTCTACAAAAGCGTATTCAAGTCCTATGGATTATACAGATACACAAATGGCTTGTGTAGTAGATAATGATTTGTATTTGATAGACTTAGAAACAGGAGAGAATATTATTGAGCCTGTAATGGTTGGAGAAAAAATTAAAGTTAATATGATGGAAGATGGAATAGTATTAATAGGTAATGACAATAAAGATACTATAATGAAAATAGGTTATGATGGAGAAACGATTTTTAGAACAAATGGAGAGTTAAAACTAGAAACAATAAATTGGGTAAATACACAAATTGTTAATGGAAAGTTAGTAATTGATTTATATGGAGCTAATGAAGATGGATATTATGGAGAACAATATTTAGTAATAAATAATGATGGGACATTAGAAATATCAACAAACATATTATAAAAAGTAACAGTATATTAAAATAATTGATAAAAGATGTATTGTTTATAATAAAATAGAATGGAACTAGAATTAAATTAGAGGCATTTTTAAATGTAAATAATATAGTTTTATAATAAAATAAAGAAAGGATATAAATTATGTTTTGTAGCAAATGTGGAAATGAGATGAAAGAAGGAGAAAAATTTTGTTCTAAATGTGGTAACGAAATAAATAGTGAAGAAAATAAAGAAAAAACAAAGCCAAAAGGATTAAGTGTAATACAATGTATTGCTATCTCTTTTATTGTTTTGATTATAATTATGGTAATTGCAAGTAGCTATAATAGTAAACAGATTGAACAGGCAACAAACAAAGCAG
>CAYVCM010000082.1:0-7516 GCA_964449925.1 uncultured Clostridium sp. | reverse complement strand
TTGTAGAATTTGCTAGATTTGAAAAAGGTGAAGGAATAGAGAAAAAAGAAGAAAACTTTGCAGAAGAAGTAATGAACCAATTAAAATAAAAGTTAGGGAATTGAGGATAATGTTTCTTCAATTCCTGTTTTTTATTGTATAGGAAAGTGATACTTTCCTATTTATTTAATTTAAGATAATATATCTTCATACCTTGCACTATATTAAATGTGAAGAGTAACCTTAATTTTAAGAAAAAATTAATAAATTTATGAAAAATACTGTATTTTTTTAAAATATATGATAGAATATCACTGATAAGGATAAAGAAGGAGAGTGAAAATTTTGTCAGAAGCAAAATATAAAAGAATATTATTAAAATTAAGTGGAGAAGCACTAGCAGGAAAACAAAAGACAGGTATAAATGCCGAAACAGTAGGAAACATATGTGATAAAATAAAAGAAGTTGTAGACATGGGGGTAGAAGTAGCCATTGTTGTTGGAGGAGGAAACTTTTGGAGAGGTAGAGACAACAACAGCCAAATGAAGCAAACTACAGCAGACTATATAGGTATGTTGGCAACAGCAATGAATGGATTAGCTTTGCAAGATGCTTTAGAAGCAAGAGGAGTATTTTCAAGACTTCAAACAGCAATAGAAATGAGAGAAATTGCAGAACCATTTATACAAAGAAAAGCAGAAAAACATTTAGATAGAGGAAGAGTAGTTATATTTGCATGTGGCACAGGACATCCATATTTTACAACAGATACAGCAGCAGTTTTAAGAGCAACAGAAATTAATGCAGATATAATTCTTCTAGGAAAAGCAATAGATGCCGTATATTCTGCTGATCCAAAAGTACAACCAGATGCTATTAGGTTTGAAGAAATATCATATTTAGATGTTCTAAATAAAGATTTAAAAGTTATGGACTCAACTGCAACAGCAATGTGTAGAGATAACAATATTCCATTATTAGTATTTGGAATATCAGATCCAGAAAATATTATAAGAGCAGTAAAAGGAGAAAAGATAGGTACAATAGTATCATAAAAAAAACATAAAAATAATAAAATCAATAAGATTAAATTTTGTTAGAAAACAAAATAATCAGAAAGAGGAGAGAGATAATTATGGATTACGAAGATTTAGAAGAAAGAATGGGAAAAACCATTAACAATTTTACAGAAAAATTAGCAGAAGTAAGAGCTGGAAGAGCAAACCCAGCTATATTGAATAAAGTAAAAATAGACTATTATGGAACACCAACACCAATTAATCAAGTGGCAGGTATATCTGTACCAGAAGCTAGATTAATTGTTATACAACCATGGGATGTTAGTATCTTAAAAGAAATTGAAAAAGCTATTTTAGCATCAGATATTGGAATTAATCCAAACAATGATGGAAAAGTAATAAGACTAGCTTTCCCTGAATTAAATGAAGAAAGAAGAAAAGAATTAGTAAAAGATATAAAGAAAATGGCAGAAGATGCAAAAGTTGCCATAAGAGGAGTAAGAAGAGACGGAATTGAAGAAGCAAAAGCAGAACAAAAAGAAGGAAATATGACAGAAGACGAATTAAAACAAGCAGAAAATAAAGTACAAAAATTAACAGATAAACATATAGAAGAAATAGACGAAATATTAAGTAAAAAAGAAAAAGAAATAATGAGTGTATAGGATATTGTAAAGATAAAATATCTTCAATGTATTTTTATTTAGGAAAGGCAGAAAAAGATATGGACTTTAAAAAAGAATTGAAACAGTATCAAGATATGGTTAATAACGAATTAAAAAAATATATAGAAACAAAAAAATGTCCAGAAGAAATGTTAAATCGTTCTATGGAATATAGTTTAATGGCAGGTGGAAAAAGATTAAGACCAATATTAGTTATTGCTACATATAAACTATTTAAAGAAAATATCGAAGAATGTATACCATATGCAGTAGCAATTGAAATGGTACATAACTTTTCATTAATTCATGATGATTTACCAGGAATTGATAATGATGATTTTAGACATGGAAAATTAACAAATCATAAACAATTTAATGAAGCAACAGCCATTTTAGCAGGAGATGGATTATTAAATAATGCATATAGAGTTATAAGCAAAAATTTAGAAAATTCTTCAAATGAAGATTTACCAAAAAAAATAAAAATATTTCAAGAGTTTTCAGAAGCAATTGATAGAATGATTAGTGGAGAATTTGTAGATACTGAAGTAGAAGGAAAACAAATACCAAAAGAAACTTTAGAATATATTCATGAAAATAAAACAGGAGCATTGCTAATTTTATGTGTTAGAATGGGGGCAATCTTAGCTGATGCAACACAAAAGGATTTAGAAATAGTAACTTCTTATGCAAAAAAAATTGGATTAGCTTTTCAAATAAAAGATGATATTTTATCAGAAGAGGGAGATGAAAAAATCCTAGGAAAGCCAGTTGGAAATGATAAAAAATTAAAAAAATGTACATATATTTCTCAATATGGATTGTTTGGAGCAAAAGAGGAATTAGAAAGATTAACAAAAGAGGCAATAGATGAATTACAAATATATCAAGAAAAAGCAGAATTCTTAATAGAATTAGCCAAATATATAAAAGAACGAAACAAATAAGAGGGAGAAAGAAAATGTTTGATAAAAAATATATGCCCAGACATATTGCTATTATCATGGATGGTAATAGAAGATGGGCAAAAGCACAAGGGAAAAATGCTAGTTTTGGGCATAAAGCTGGTGCAAAAACATTAGAAAAAATTGTTAGATACGCAAATAAAATAGGACTAGAATATATTACTGTATATGCTTTTTCAACAGAAAATTGGAAAAGAGCAGAAGAAGAAGTAAAAGCGTTAATGTTGTTACTACAAAATTATTTAGATGATTATTCAAAAAGAGCAGATACAGAAAACATAAAAGTAAAAATATTAGGTGATATTTCAGCATTATCAACAGGAATGCAAAAAAGTATCAGAAATTGTATGGAAAGAACAAAAAACAATACAGGAGTTACTTTTAATATTGCAATAAATTATGGTGGGAGAGCTGAAATTATAAGAGCAATAAAAAATATTGCAAAAGAAGTAGAAGAAAGAAAAATAGAGATAGAAGAAATATCAGAAGAAATGGTTTCAAACAATTTGTATACAAAAAATGAACCAGATCCAGACCTATTGATAAGAACAAGTGGTGAAATGAGATTAAGCAATTTTTTACCATGGCAATTAGTATATAGTGAATTTTTATTTATTGATAAAAATTGGCCAGACTTTACAGAAGAAGACTTAGATAATGCTATTATAGAGTATGAAAAGAGAACCAGAAAATTTGGAGGAAATTAATAAAGATTGTATAAATATTTAAGTTAAATTACATATTTATAATAAAATAAAAAAGAAAAAGAGGAATTTATCATGGATATAAAAAGAATTACATCAGGATTATTAGGATTTCCATTAGTCCTAATTGTATTAATTATTGGAAATGTATATGTAGTAGATATTGCTTTAGCAATTATTGCAATTTTAGCAATGGATGAATATTTTAATGCAATTTCTAAAATTGCAAAACCAGTAAGATGGGTAGGATACTTAAGTTGTATAAGTATTGCATTAATTCATATAATACCAGAAACTTATTTATTACCAATGTCTATTTTAGCAATTCCTACATTATTATTAGTAATGTTTATTCAGGTTATTGTTACAGAAATGAAAACAAATTTTAAGGATGTTGCATATACACTTTTCGGAATTTTATATGTTGTTATGTTACTAATGTTTTTTGCTAAGATTAATGGAATGGAAAATGGAAATATTTTAATATGGTATGTAATTTTAGCCGCATGGGGAACAGATATATTTGCATATTTTATTGGAAAATATTTTGGAAAACATAAATTTAGCAAAATTAGTCCGAATAAATCAATAGAAGGTTGTATAGCAGGAACAATTGGAGGAATTGCTATAATGCTAATATACACTTATATTGCCAATACATTCTGGGGAATGGACTATTCATATATTGCAATAGGAATTATTGGTCTTATATTAAGCTTAATTGGTCAAATAGGGGACTTTGCCGCATCTAGCATAAAAAGATATGTAGATATAAAAGATTATAGTAATTTAATTCCTGGGCATGGTGGAATGTTAGATAGAATTGATAGTTTAATACTTTTAGCACCTTTTGCCTATGTGTTATTTATGTTTATTTAAAGTATTAGAATAGTTAAGACAATCTTATTTTAGGTTTTTAGGAGGAAAAATTGATAGCGTTTATTATATCAGCAATCAAAATTATTATATTATTAGGATTTTTAATATTAATACATGAACTTGGTCACTTTACAGTGGCCAAACTTTGTAGAGTAAAAGTCAATGAATTTTCTATCGGATTTGGACCAGGTATCTGGAAAAAACAAGGAAAAGAGACAAAATATTCTCTAAGAGCAATTCCATTACGGTGGATATGTAAGCATGGAAGGAGAAGATGAAAGATCAGAAGATGAAAGATCATTTTCTAAAGCAAGTATTCCCAAAAGGATAGCCATATGTGCAGCTGGAGCGATTGTAAATATTTTATTTGCAGTTGTTGTATATTTTATTGTCATGGCAACATCAGGTGTTTATATTTCTAATGTAGTAGAATCTACAATTTCAGGATATGCAGCAGAACAAGTAGGAATTCAAAGTGGAGATATTATTATAGAAGTAGATGGAGAAAAAGTAAATAATAAATATGATTTAGATGACATAATGGAAAATATAAATGGGGAAGAAATTCTTGTTAAAGTAGAAAGAGATGGAGAAACACTAGAATTTCAAATAACTCCAACAGAAGTACAGTCAAAGGTAACAGGGATGTACTTAGATGAAGATTGCCAAGTTATCATGGTTGAAAAAGGTAGTAGCAGTGAAAAATATGGAATACAAGCAAATGATGTAATTATAAAAGTAAACAATGAAGAAATTAATGGAGATGTTAATAAAATTAAAGATGCATTACAAGAAGAGGGAATGGAATCTATTTTATTAACAGTACAAAGAGGAAATGAAGAGATAGAAATAGAATTAATACCAGATTATGTTTCATATTATTATTTAGGTGTGAATATGCAAATGGCACCAGATACTTTCCTAAATAGATGTTATTATGGAATCATAGAAACAAAAGAATTTGTTCTATCAATTGTAGATAATATAAAACAATTATTTACAGGAAATGTTGGCATAGACCAAATGACAGGACCAATTGGAATAGGAGAAATGGTTTCACAAACAAACGGATTTAAAGAATTTATATATTTGATGGCCTTAATATCTATCTCTTTGGGAGTAACAAATTTATTGCCAATTCCTGCATTAGATGGAGGTAAAATATTAATCTTAATTATAGAAGCAATTAGAAGAAAACCAATGAAACAAGAAAATGAAATTAGTATACAATTATTAGGATTTTCAATATTGATTGCATTATCAATATATGTCTCATATAACGATATATTGCGATTATTCTAAATGTTCAAATTTTATTGACGAAAAAAAATGTCAATGATATAATGAAAGTGTCAAAAATAAGAAATTAAAAATAATATCAAAAATGCTTATAAACAAAGGAGGAAAATTATGAAAATCAAAATAAAAAAAGTAGTATATATTGTAATTATTTGTATAGCATTTATTATTGCAATGACACCAAAATCACAATCAGCTAACTTAGTAATTGCTTTTTCTCAATCAACTGCACAAGTTGGAGATACAATAACTGTCACAGTAACAGGAACAGGATTATCTGGAACAGTAAAATTAAGTGTATCAGGAAATGCAACATTATCACAAGATACTGTTTCAATAAATAATGGTTCTGCTAGTGTAACAGCAACTATAACAGGAACAGGTTCAATAAAAATTATAGCAGCACCATCTCAGCTTACAGATACTACAACTTCACAAGCTTATACAGAATCAGCAGGAGGAACTATTACTGTCACAGATTCCTCTAGTACTTCAACAAGTACAACAACAACAACATCAACTAGTGCTGATTTATCAAATTTAGGAATTACACCAAATGATTTTACTGGATTTTTACCAGAAATAACTACATATGATGTTACAGTACCAGAAGATGTAGAAAGTGTAGAAGTTTATGCAGTAGCATTATATTCAGGTTCTACAATATCAGGAACAGGAGAACAAGAACTTGAATTAGGAGAAAACTCATTTGATGTAGTTGTTATAGCAACAGATGGAACAACAAAAACATATACAATTAATGTTACAAGAGGAGAAGGCGAAGAAGAAGCAGATGGGTTATCAAGTATTACAATAGGAGATTTAGAATTAAGTCCAACATTTTCTGCAAATGTGTATGAATATACTGTAAATTATATAGGAGAAGAAACATCACTAGATATACAAACAGTACCGACAGATTCAGACTATACAGTAGAAATAGTAGGAAATGAAGAATTAGTTGAAGGGGAAAATACTATTACAATATTAGTTACAGATAGCGAAGGTAATAATGTAGCAACATATCAAATAACAGTAAATAAGTCTTTGGTAGATGAAGATTCATTAGCATTAGAAGAAGCAGAAAGACAAAGGCAAGAACAAATAAAAATGTTTGCAATAGCAGGTGGAATTATTGCAATTATAATTATTATAATTATAATTATAATTGTAAAACGAAGAAGAAGCAGAAGTTATGCAGAAGATTTTTCAGGAATACCATTTGCAGGAATAAATGAAGATGATGACTATTATGATAATTATAATGACATATATGACAATAATTATAATAATGATTATGCAAATAATAACTATAAGCAAAATGATTTATTTGAAAAAACTGAGTACATAGATGATGCTTCAAGTAATGAAAATTTACAACTAGAAAATGATAATGTAAAATCACTATCTGACAATGAGGATATTGAAAATGATATGCCAAAACAAGAAAGTAATACAAAATTTGATTTTGATGATAGTGCAGAAAAAAGAGAAAAGGAAAGAGCAAAAAGAGAATTTTTAAAGGGTTATGATTCTGATTACGATAGTAGTTATGGTGATAGACCACATAAAAGAAGAAAAGGAAAAAGATTTAAATAAGAGTTATAAAAATACCAATATACTTTTATAAGTAATATTGGTATTTTTTTATAAAAAATTTAAGAGTTTCTAGTTATTTTCCAATCACATTTGTCATTTATTCAATTTTAAATAATATACCTCCAATTAGTTAGCATATTAGCTGTGAATTGTAACTCCTATTATTATATAAAAAAAGATAAAAAATAGATTGAAAAAATAAGATAGTGTGTGTTATAATGAAAAACATGAATAGAGAAAATATAAAAGAAAATTTAATTAATTTCATAACACATATTAGAAAAGTAATTAAAAGAATTCCTAAGAAAACAAAAATTATTTGTGGAGTAGTAATACTTATCATTATTTTAGTTTGCTATTTTATTTTTCTTGGAATACAGGAAAGTAAAAAACAGAAATATGTAGA
>CAYVCM010000081.1:0-7725 GCA_964449925.1 uncultured Clostridium sp. | reverse complement strand
CCTACTCCTATATCTATAAAGGCTGCTTGCATTCCTCTTACTATATCTTTTACAACTCCAATATATATATTACCTTCTTTTTGATTATCCTCTTCTTTGTCTTCATAATATTCTATAATTTTTCCGTCTTCTAGCAATGCAATTTGCCTTTGGTTTTCAACCCTTTTTATAATTAATTCTAACATTTTTTTCTCCTTCTAATTAAACTGATTCATTGCAAAATCCACTCCATATTTTATAATGTCTATGACCGCTTCTTTTGCTTTCTCTGTTCCAATATTTAATTTTTCTTTTTCCTCTTCTGATATTTTTCCTATTACATAATTGATTTTATCTTGGTTATCTTCTGGCTTTCCAATTCCAACTCTTATTCTTGTAAATTCTTCTGATTGTATATTTTGTATAACAGATTTCATTCCATTATGAGAACCTGCTCCTCCTTTTTTTCTTATCTTTATATTCCCTACTTCAACATCCATATCATCATAAATAATTATTATATCTTTTAATTCTATTTTATAAAAATGGATTGTTTCTATTATACTATCACCACTTAAATTCATATATGTTTGTGGCTTTAATAAAATTACTTTTTCATTTTCTATTATTCCTGTTCCATAAATTCCCTTAAACTTATTTTTATTTATTTCTATATTATATGTTTTTGCTAATTTATTAATTGTGTCAAATCCCATATTATGCCTTGTATTAGCATATTCATTTTCTGGATTTCCTAAACCTACTATTAAATACATTTTATTTCCTCTCTTTTAATATAATATATACTATTTTACATTGTTTTTATTAGATTTTCAAGTTTTATTGTAAAATTTACATAATAAGATGTCTAACATTGTTGTATACGGAAAAATCTTATATAGAATCAAGATAAAAGTTGATTTTTTCTATACAATAAAAAAGAAAATCACCTTTTGATAATTTTCTTTTCTATTTATTATTTTGTTAACATAGGAGCAATATTAGTAACAGTTCCTGCACCTAATGTTAAAACAATATCATTTTTTTCAATATGTTCTTTTACATAATTTGCACATTTTTCAAAGTCTGGAATATATAAAGCTTCTTTCCCAAAAGAATTTAATTTATCTACTAAATTTTTAGAAGAAATATTATATGTATTAATTTCTCTAGCAGCATAAATATCTACAACAATAACATGGTCAAAATTCATCAAAGCATTAGCAAAATCGTCTAATAAATTTTTTGTTCTGCTATATGTATGTGGTTGAAAAATAACCCAAGATTTATTATATTTTTTATTCATTAAAGATTTTGCTGTAGCAATAATTTCTGTTGGATGATGTCCATAATCATCATAAACACTAGCAATGTTATTAATTTTTCCTCTATATTCAAATCTTCTATGTGCACCTGTAAATTCTAAAAGTGCTGTTTTTATTGTAGATACATCAATTTTATAATATAAACATATACTAATACAAGCAAGTGCATTAGAAACATTGTGCTTGCCAGGTATAGATAATTGAAATGTTTCTAAAAATTGATTATTATGATAAACATCAAATTTTGCAAATCCATCATCATTAAATTCTATATTGGTAGCATAAAAATTAGCATTTTGATTAGAGATACCATAACTAATAGTAGTAGCATTTGTATAATTAGGTAGTTCCAAGCAATTTTTATCATCACTATTAATTATCAAAACACCATCATCTGGCAATAATTTTACATATTTTATGAATGCTTTTTTTATATTTTCTAGATTTTTAAAATAATCTAAATGATCATTATCAATATTTAAAATAATTTCTGCTTTTGGACTAAATTTTAAGAAACTTTCTACATATTCACATGCCTCTATAATAAAATGTTCACTATTACCTACTCTATAATTACCATTTAATTGTTTTAAAAAAGCACCAACTTGTATACTTGGGTCTGTCAATGCTTTTAAAAAGCAAAGAGAAACCATAGAAGTAGTTGTAGTTTTTCCATGTGTTCCAGACACACATATAGTGTCTTTAAAACATCTTGTAATTTCTCCTAAGAAATCTGCTCTTTCAATTGTTGGAATATGTAATTTTTTAGCTTCTAACATCTCTGGGTCATCTTGTTTAATTGCTGCTGAATATACAATAATGTCTGCTTTTTGAACATCCTCTATATTATGTCCAACTGTAACTTTAATACCTTTTTGTTTTAAAATTTGAATAGATTCTGAGTCAGCTAAATCAGAACCAGTAATATTAAAACCCCAATTGTGAAGTATTTCTGCAATTCCACTCATGCTAACGCCACCTATTCCAATCATATGTATATTTTTGTATTTTTTTAAACTTTCAATGTTTGGCATCTATGACACTCTCCCTTTTGAAAATAATCGTCTATTAAAATTTCAAATGAAATTATATAATTATATTAGTAAAAATTCAATACTTTTGGATAAATTTACAAATAAAATGATATTGTCTAGAGCTATCTTTTAAATAGAAATATTTTACAAATTAAAAAAAATGTAAAAAAAAGAAGGAAAAAAATTTTTTATGGAGAATAATATAAATGTACATAAAAATTAAGAATATGTACAAAATATTTTTTAAAACTTAAGGAAGGTAGGTGCACTACAAAATGCAAATCACAGATGTACGTTTAAGAAAAGTAAATTCAGAGAACAGAATGAAAGCTGTTGCTTCTGTAACATTCGATAACGAATTCGTTATTCATGATATTAAAGTTATCGAAAGTCAAAATGGATTATTTATAGCTATGCCAAGTAGAAAAACTCCAAACGGAGAATTCAAAGATATAGCTCATCCAATCAATGCTGAAACTAGAGAGAAAATTCAAAAAGCTATATTAGATGCTTACGAAGCTCCAGAAACAGAGGAATCAGCAGAATAAAAAAATAAAAATAAAAGCACATATTCGTGCTTTTTTTTGTTGGTTTTAAAAATATTTTCTAAAACCATACCTATTCAACTGCTTTTGATTGTTTTAACATTAAATCTCCAAAGATAGCATATCCTTTAGTAGAAGAATTTACTAAAACATGAGTAACTGCACCTACAAATTTACCATTTTGTATAATAGGTGAACCACTCATTCCTTGAATAATTCCACCTGTTTTTTCTAGCAAAGTTTCATCTGTTACTTCTATTTCCATACTTTTATTGTCATAGTAATTATCTTTATATATTTTAGTTATTTCAATTTCATATTCCTCTACTGTTTGATTATCCAAACTACATAAAATTGTTGCTTTACCAAGTTCAATTTCATCTCTCAAAGCTACTTCCATTTCTTTACTAGTATCAATATTTAAGCTTGACAAATCCTCTATTGTACCAAATATTCCAAATTCCGTATTTTTTGTAATAGTTCCTATTGTTTTTTGCTCTTCTATTGTTCCTTGAATTTTACCAGGATTTCCGTCTTCTCCTTTTTTTATATTTAAAACTTTTGCAGTAACAAATTCTCCTGATGCTATATTTAGTAATTCTCCTGTATCGATATCTGTTATCCCATGTCCTAAGGCTCCAAAGCTTTGTGTAGATGGTTCATAAAATGTGACTGTTCCTACACCTGCCGCACTATCTCTTACCCATAATCCTATTTTATATTCTTCGTCACTTGTTTTTACAGGTGTTATACTACATTCTTTTGTTTCTTCGTCATGAATATATTCTATTTCTATTTCTTCTCCATTTGACATATTAACCTTTTCTATTAATTCATCTGTTGAAGAAATTTCTATATCATTTACTTTTATTATTGTATCTCCTTCTTCTATTCCTGTGTTCTCATACGGTTTATATATGTTCTCATCTTCTCCTTCTATTTCAGACATTCCTACTACTAATACACCACTTGTATATAATTTTACACCTGCTACATTTCCTACTGGAATTACTGTTGTTCTTGGTAATACAGATACATCTACATTTTTTATAAATAGTTTGTCAAATAAACTAACTATTACATTTTCTTTTCCTACTGTATATATTGTTTGTTCTCCTGTTGTTACAGATGTTTCTAATAATTCATTTTCTGTATTTATTGTTATTCCAAATAATGTTTTTAATGTTATATTCTCTCCTTCAAATATGGTAATTGCATCTGGTATATAGTTTATAGCTATTGCATATACATATATAATTAATAAAAAAGTTAACACTATCAATTTTTTTAAAAGTTTTTTATACATTATTCTCCTACTTTCTTTTATTAATAGTATTAACTTTTTATTTTTTTATATTCATTTTTATTTTTTATTTATATAGTTTGCTACTTTCCTTCATATTCTTATGTATTTAGGAATTCTGCCAAATGTGTAGCCTCATTTCTAAATATTCTATACATACTATATCGTTCTCGCCCTAGTGCTGTATAATATAATTTTTTCACAACCTCTGAACAGTCATCTATATATTCATATATATTTGTATATGAGCCTGTATTGGTCTGTGTAACATAGCATGTATAACATCCTAAATAATAATGTGGATAATAGTAGAGTGTTGTTTCACTAGTTGTACTTCCTAAAGATCTTTTCTCAACATCCATATTAAAAATTCCTATGGAATTTGAAGTTGATACATTACTATCTATACTTTTATCTGTAATACGATGATATGTACTATTCATATCATTTTTATTTTCTACTATATAAATAGAGTTTTCTGTTACTACTTCGTAATTTTCATTATTATTTATAACGGAATAACCATTATATATTTTTCCACCTATACTTAATCCTTGTAAGAAACTGATAAGTGTAACATTATTCATAATCTTATCCCAATCTTCTTCTGATAGTTTAGGCATTTTAAATTCATATGTACTATTTTCAGCAGTATAATTTGCTAGAGCAGTTGATAAATTACTTTCAATAACATAACGAATTACTGCTCTCCTGTGATTGTTAAATGCAGAATCTGGTTCTTCTATTCCACTAAAATTAAATATTTTTTCCTCACTACTATCCGTAAAACTATATACTGTATTACCGTCTTCATCTGTTATTGTAACTTCTGTTAATGAATTTCCGTTTGCATCAACAGCATTTGCTGATGTTAAGCTTGTAATTCCATAATCGTCTAATCGCTCCATAAAATCACATGATTCTTTATAATATCTATATGCTAAATCATTTGTAGTTGCACATTCATCACTCAAAGGAGTATATAAAGTTGTTTTCTTTCCATTTGTTAAAGTAAACCATGAACCATCTGTATCTTGATAATATTTTACACCATTAATTTTTATATATGTATATTCCGTTTCATTTCCTATATATTCTGTTAAGGCATCCTCTGCAGTAATTGTTACACCTCTATATGTAGCACTTGTATCATTATAAGATACATCAGATAATAGATATCCTGCATCATTAATAGGAGTTCCGTCGCTAGCGGTTCCTTGTACTGTAATATAACTATCTAAAGAATATGTAATAACAACATCTAATTGCCCTGTACCAACATAACGACAACTATAATATATATATGGTTTCAAACCGGTTATTGTATCTCCATCTTCATAAGTAGCATCATCAGTTAGCTCTACATCATCTAATGTATTTTCAAAAGTTGAATAAATATAAAAACCATCATACAATGTAAAAACCAATGCTGGGACATAGTTTTGTATAATGTCACTATTATATCCTGCCATATTAAAATTAGTAGCAATTGAAGTATAAAAACTATTGGCAGCTGCTTCTATATCTCGTATTTTAGAATTGACAATATCTGATGTATCACTACTTGCTGTATTCATTTGAAATACCTTTATGGCATCATATGTGGCATTGTCCAATTTGGTATCATATGATATTTGTAAATCAATAGTATCTAATTGTGCATCAATATATGCAGAAAAAACCAGAGTAATTGGCAGCATAATAATAACAAATATAACTGCCAAATATTGATATTGCATCATAATTCATCTTTCCTTTGTATTTAATTTTATAGCCTGTAACACTTTTTTATTACAGGCTATAATATATATTACAATTTATTTTTAGCTTCCATTTGCTGTAACATATCCAGCATGTTCTGCAGCTATTGTATATGTATCATTTCCAGTTACTGTATAAAAGAAGTTTTTCAATTGTTGTGATAAAGTTGTATTTGTATTTTTTACACTTGTTGAAAACATATCCCCTTCTTTTAGTGCAAGTACCGCCTCACTTCCATCATCCGTAGTTAATGCATCTAAAATTTGTGATGTGTACATTGAATAATATACATTTTCTCCTATTTTTGTAGAACTTGCTTGTGTAGTTTTCTTTCCTGGATTTTCATCTAACACTTTTACTTCCATTTCTATATCATAAGAATTTCCTGTCGCTGAAATTTCTTGTACAAATGCTGTATAATCTGATAATGTTAACTGTCCTGTTGACCTTACATTATCTACAAATTCTGTTGTTGCTGTTTGTACAGTTAATTGTGATATATCATCACTTCTGTCTGACAATGACATTAATGGAAATATAAACATCAAAATGGCAGCTAATACAATTGCGACAATTGTAATTAATGAATCTCCCATATCCTTTTCCTCCTTATAATAGCATTATTATATTGTACATCAATTATTGCATTATATATGTAATTACTCTTTTTTTTGTAGAATTTTCTGTTGTTCCTGTTGATGAAGCACTATAATCATCTTCATCAAGATCTGAGCTAGTAGTTCCTGTACTTTCCTCTGTTTGGTAATAAACACCATATTTTTCTTCAAAAGTATTTCCTTCTATTATTGTAGCATAAATTCCTTCTTCTTTCAAGTCTATGCCTTTATTATTTTCCTCTAATCCTTCTACAAACTTATCAAATGTTATAGTAGCTCCAGTTGAATCTATTAAAATTCCCTTATCACCTGCTGATTTACCATATAATAATGCCATTACAAAATTATCTTGTTGGTTAGTTTGACTTCCTCCCAGTGTTATTTTTTCTAAGTCTATATAATTAATACCTTCACCATCTAATGTATACAAGTCTAATTCTTCTAAATTTTCACCATTTTTTTTATAAAATACAATTCTATAATTTTCATTATATGCTCTAAAAATAGTTGGTATAATAGTTTCTGCTCCTACAATTCTTGTTTTTGTATCTGTGCCTACTTCATATTGTGTTACATAATCTCTGTCTGAATATGTAACTAAAATATCTGCTGTTGCCCTTGCTTGGGAAAAGGATGCTATACTAATTCCCAAAGCGGTTATAAATACTAACATGGCTGCTGCCATTTTTAAAGCATCTGCTGCATTTTCCATAGTATACCATCCTTTCTAAAACATTTTATACTTTAATAATTATTTTTATTCTGCAGTACTAATTGTAATTAGATAAACTAAACCTGAATTTGCTCCAGTACTTCCATAAGAACATACTACTTTATATGATGTACCTGTTGCTATATTAGTATATCCTGATGGCATAGATGTATCAGTTATAGAAAGATTAGCATCTTCAACTGCAGTATTTGTAATTTGTACTTGTCTTGTACTTGAATCTTGAGATACATTATTAGATAAAACGGCTTGGTATAATGCTCTTACTGTTGATCCTCTTACACTGCTACCTTCATATTGTGTAAATTGTTGATTAAATTGTTGCATTTCAACTGTTGACATTGCATTGTCATTTACAACAGATGAAGCTTGGTTGTAAATTAAAATTCCTAATGAAATAATTAAAATTGCAAGTAATATAGCACCTGCGA
>CAYVCM010000080.1:0-7740 GCA_964449925.1 uncultured Clostridium sp. | reverse complement strand
AAAGTGTAAATTATATGCTATTGCGTAATATATTGATAGAAATTATTGTTTTTTGCATTATATGTATAATAAGATGATTTTGGGGATGGAGCAAGCGATGATTTGGGGACGGAGCAAAAAATCATCATTTGTATAAATAAATTTTTATATAAATGATGATTTTTTGCTCCGTCCCCAAATCATCGCTTGCTCCATCCCTAAAATGTCTCAAAAAGAAACGTCCCCAATGCGACATTTTTTGAATACTTAGTATAAAACTATAAAAAAATATTGCAATATTCAGTATTTATATATATAATGTAGACACTGATATATCATGTTGAAAGGATGTTTACAAAATGAATAAAACAAAAAGAAAAATTTTTGAGACATCAATGAAATTATTTGCTGAAAAAGGATATGATGCAACAAGTATTGAAGAAATTACAGCAACAGTAGGTGTGGCAAAAGGAACTTTATATTATCATTTTTCCAGCAAAGAAGAAATTTTTAATTTTTTAGTAGAAGAAGGTATGAAATTACTACAAAATAGTATAGATATCAAAACTGCTAAATATGATAATTATATTGACAAACTAAAAGCAATCGTTTTAATTCAGATAAAAATTGTTATGAAATATGAAGATTTAATTACTATTCTATTAAGCCAATTTTGGGGAAATGAAACACGAAATCAAAAATGTAAAAAACATATTTATGATTACATCCAAAAAATTGAAACAATTGTAAAAGAGGGAATTGAAAAAAAGCAAATAAAAGAAGGAAATCCAAAAGTTATTGCTTCTGAAATATATGGACTTATTTGCTCAACATTAGTATATAAATTAAGAAATGAAAAAGAAATTGATGTAATGACATTATATAAAGAATTTGAAAATACAGTTATTGAAGGATTGGTAAGAAAAACAGATTCTTTGCAATAATTAGAGCGATTATGTAATTGTTAAATAAATATAAATATTCAAATAAACTATACATATATTTATGGTTATATATTAAATAAATAATTTTCTTTAAAAGAAAAAAGAAAGGGGTAAAATATGAGAGAACCAATACATGAATTTATGAAGTTTACAGATTTAAGAGATATGCTAGAAAAATCAGGAGAACTTTATGGAGAAAAACCAGCATATGTTTTCAAAACTGAAGAAGAAGGAAAATTCAGAGAAATAACACATAAGGAATTTAGAGATGATGTAAAAGCACTAGGCACAAAATTTGTAAATATGGGATTAAAAGATAAAAGAATTGCAGTTATATCAGAGAATAGATATGAATGGGGAATTGTTTATCTAGCAACTGTAAATGGAACAGGAATTATTGTTCCATTAGATAAGTCTTTACCAGATAATGAAATAGAAAGTTTAATGATTCGTTCAGAAGTAGAAGCTATTGTATATTCTGAAAAATATAATGATATAATGAATAAAATAAAAAATAATAATACAACAAAAGTAAAGTATTTTATTTCTATGGATTTAGAAAAAGAAGAGAATGGAATATATTCAGAGTATGAATTAATTAAACAAGGGAAAAAATTATTAGATGAAGGCAATAGAGAGTTTTTAGATGCAAAGATTGATGCAGAATGTATGTCTATTATGTTATTTACCTCAGGTACAACGGCTATGTCAAAAGCTGTTATGCTATCACATAAAAATATATGTGCAAATATTATGGATATTACATCTGTACTTTATATAGATGAAAATGATAGGTTTTTATCATTTTTGCCATTGCATCATACATTTGAGTGTACAACTGGATTTTTATATCCATTATCTAGAGGCGCATCAATTGCCTTTTGTGATGGAATTAGGCACATTGCAGAGAATATAAAAGAATATCAAATAACTGTAATGGTTTCTGTTCCTATCTTATTTGAAACTATGTATAGAAGAGTAATGAAAACTATTGAAAATAAAGGCAAATTAAAAACTGTAAAAATTGGAATTAAGATCAGTCAATTTTTATTGAAATTTGGAATTGATATAAGAAAGAAATTGTTTAAAGAAATTCATGATACATTAGGTGGAAAAGCAAGATTATTTGTTGCCGGAGGTGCAGCACTTGATCCACAAGCAGAAAAAGGATTTAATGAATTAGGATTTTCTTTACATCAAGGATATGGATTGACAGAAAGTTCACCAGTAATTGCAGCAGAAGATGATAAATATCAAAGATTGGGCTCTATTGGAAAAGCATTTCCAAGTCTAGATGTAAAAATAGAAAATCCTAATGAAGAAGGTATAGGTGAATTACTTGCAAAAGGTCCATCAATAATGCTTGGATATTATGATAATGAAGAAGCAACAAAAGAAACTATTACAGAAGATGGATGGCTACATACAGGCGATTTAGCAAGAATTGATAAAGATGGATTTATTTTCATATCAGGAAGAAAGAAATTTGTTATTGTATTAAAAAATGGAAAAAATATATATCCAGAAGAATTAGAAATATTACTTAATAAAATAGAAGGAGTAAAAGAATCATTTGTTTATGGAAAACCAGAAGATGATGGAGATTATAAAATATGTGCAAAAATTGTATATGATGAAGAATTAGTTGAAGAAGTGTTTGGAACAAAAGATGAAAAAGAATTAAAAGAGAAAATTTGGCAAGAAGTAAAAAAAGTTAATAAAACAATGCCAGCTTACAAATATGTTAGAGAAATTGTTGTAACAAATAAAGAATTAATAAAAACAACAACACAAAAGGTAAAACGATTTGAAGAAATAAAAACAGTATTATAATAAAACTTCATATATATTTAATAAGAAAAGCGTGCGTCGAAATCAAAGATTTTGATGCACATTTAATTTTTTCTATGCAAGAATGTTACTTAATCCTAATATATCAAACAATATGACATTTTTTAGTTAATAAATACTTTGTTTTCAAAAGAAGTATTACGGAATAAGTTAAAATGAGAAAATGGAAAAAAACGGACAAATGTTACAAAATTGTAACATTTCTGTAACAAAAACTTAAAAAAAAAAATCTTCCGTTGGTATTGTAGTTTTTTGTAGGTTAATGTATAATTATAAATGTATAGATTATATGCTTAAGATAAAAAGGAGGTAATTTACATGTCTAGATCTGGCATAGTAAATGTGAGAATGGTTATTACTGAGGAGAAAATATTATCAAATATAGATAAAGTGCATAAACTTATCAATCCAAATAGTAAAAAACAAATAGTACAATTAGAGGATGATTCTTATTTTAAAGATTTAGTAGAATCTATTAAAACTTATTTAATAGAGTATCCTAAGAAAAAGAATTTTCCAATAAGTGTATATAAAGCTGCTTATGGGTTAGTAGAGTATGCAACAAATCAATTTGAGGAAAATACTAAAAAAATAGAAGAATTAATTAGACAAAGAGAACAAAATATAGCTTTATCTGGAAGATTAAAAGAATTAATTGAAGTAGTAGATAAAAAAGAAAAAGATTGGAAAGATCAAGTAAAAAATGCAGAAGATGAACTTCCAGAAGATATTATTGAAACATTAACGATTGTTGGAAAATCAAAAGGAAAAAAATCTCAAAATTATTTGGATGCTATGAAATTATTAAATGCTAGAGTTACAAATCTAGAATCTAATTTGCATATTGAAATTGATATGGAGAGAATAGAGGATAGATCAAAAGCATTAAGTTATATT
Source organism: uncultured Clostridium sp. (assembly GCA_964449925.1). Taxonomy (GTDB): domain Bacteria; phylum Bacillota; class Clostridia; order TANB77; family CAG-508; genus CAG-269. The sequence goes on along the minus strand of CAYVCM010000080.1, from coordinate 4,069 downwards.
GGAATTGAAGTAGCAGATGCATTAAAAGCTATTCCAGCACCAGTGGAAGAAACAACTCCAATAGTAGAACAAGTGCAACAAGAACAAACTGTAGAACAAGTAAATGTAACAGAGCAACAACAATATCAACAAGAAGTAACATTTGAAGCAAAACCAAGCTTATGGCAAAGAATTAAAAATAGTAAAGTTGTTAGAGCAATTAGATATATTACTAAGATTAGAATTGTTATTCAATATCCAGCATTACCAGAAGGAAAAGGCTCAGATAACTATTAAACTTAAAATTAAAAACAAAGGAGTTAGTTGTAAAGCTAGCTCCTTTGCAAAGGAAATAAGGAATTTTTAAAAATGTCTTGACAAGTGGATAAAAATAGTTTATACTTTATCTTGCGTTAAGAAAAACGCATCTAAATGCTCCCTTAGCTCAGTTGGTCAGAGCAACCGGCTCATAACCGGTGGGTCCAAGGTTCGAATCCTTGAGGGAGCACCATTATAATTTTATATGGGTAGGTGGCCGAGTGGCTAAAGGCGGCAGACTGTAAATCTGTTCTCATTCGAGTACGAAGGTTCGAATCCTTCCCTGCCCACCATCAAAAAAATGGTTTTAAAATAGCTTGTATCTGAGGATACAGGCTATTTTTTTATTGTTATAGATTAGGTGAAAAGTTATTAAATGAAATCTATAATTTTGCTAATAACAAAATTTATATACATATTACAAAAAAATTAACAAAACCAATTGATATTGAATATAATTTTGATAGGGACAATAAAAATTTAGTAAATAATATAAAAATAAAAGCAGAAGAAAATACAAAAAGCACAAATACTAATAAAATATGTTGGTAAAAATAATAAATTTTATCATAATGGTCTAATAAAAATAAAAGCGAAAAACGGTTCTAATGTAAAAATCGATGTTGTAAATTTATTAACTAAAGACTCTAATAATTTTACTTCATATGACAATATTATAGAAGATAATGCAAAAATAAAATATACACTAATTGAACTAGGTAAAAAAATATTATATCTAATTGGTATGTTAAAGCTTCAGGTAAAGCATCAAAATGATTGTAAAAAGTAAGTTCAATTAAATATAAATGATAATAATGATATTTAGAAAGAAACTGATAGTAGATTAGAATAATTTTATGAAAGGAAATAAAAATGAATAATTTAAAAAAAGATTTTCCGATATTTGTAAATAAGAAGATTAGCTATTTAGATAATGGTGCAACTACTCAAAAACCTTTACAAGTATTAGAAAAAGTAAATAAATTTTATAAAAATATAAATGCTAACCCACATAGAGGAACTTATGAACTAAGTATTGATGCCACAAATGCATATGAAAAATCTCGCTTAAAAATATCTAAATTTATAAATTCACCTTCAGAAAATCAAATTATATTTACAAAAAATGCGACAGAATCATTAAATTTAATTGCATATTCATATGGGTTAAATAATATAAAAAAAGATGATGAAATTGTTATTTCAATTATGGAACATCATTCAAACCTTGTGCCTTGGCAATATGTTGCAAGAAAAAATAATGCGATTTTAAATTATATGTATATTGATAATAATTATGAATTATCTGAAAAAGAAATAAATGAAAAAATTACAAGCAATACTAAAATTGTCGGAATTACTAGTATATCAAATGTTTTAGGTACAATAAACCCTGTAAAACAAATTATAAGAATCGCACATGAAAAAGGTGCTATTGTAGTATTAGATGCATCACAAAGTATTTTACACCAAGAACTTGATGTGCAAGACTTAGATGCTGACTTTGTAGTATTTTCTGGACATAAAATGCTTGCACCTTTAGGCATAGGTATTTTATATGCAAAAAGAGAATTATTAGAAGATATGTCTCCATTTTTAATGGGAGGAGATATGATAAAATATGTTTATGAGCAAAAAACTATATTTGCAGATATTCCAAACAAATTTGAAGCTGGAACTCAAAATGTTGGAGGAGTAGTTGGATTAGCAGCAGCAATAGAATATATTGAAAATATTGGATATGATACTATTTTACAAAAAGAAAAAGAAATAACAAAATATGCTATATCACATTTAAGAGAACTTAATTTTTTAGATATATATGCAACCTCTAATATGAAAAATTTATCAAGTGTTATTTCTTTCAATGTAAAAAATATACACCCACATGATGTATCAAGTATTTTGAATTCAGAAGGAATTTGTATTAGAGCAGGTAACCATTGTGCACAACCTTTAATGCGATTTTTAAATATTGATTCTACTTGTAGAGCTAGTATGTGTTTTTACAACGATAAAGAAGATGTAGATAAATTAATTATGGGATTATTAAAAACTTATGATATTTTTAAAAAATATATTAAAAAATAAGGAGGAATTTTTTTGGCAGAGATAGATGATATTTATAATGATTTAATAATGGAGCATAGCATGAATTCATATAATAAAAAAGAATTGCTAAATCCTGATAAAGTAGAAATGGGGCACAATCCAAATTGTGGAGATGAAATTAAACTTGAAGTAAAATTAAAAGATGGGAAAATTGATGATATGAGTTTTATAGGTCATGGATGTGCAATTTCACAAAGTTCTACTTCTATTATGATAGATGTACTTAAAGGAAAAACAATTGACGAAGCAAAAAGAATAGTAAAAAATTTTATTAGAATGATAAAAAGAGAAAAACTAACAAAAGAAGAAATGGAAGAACTGCAGGAAGCAGTTGCTTTTAAAAATATTGCCAATATGCCTGCTAAAGTAAAATGTGTACTTCTTGCATGGCATACTATGGAGAAAATTCTAAGTTATATGTAAAAAGAAAACAAAAATAGTAAAAAGTGCTATTTTTGTTTTTTCCTATATTCATTTTTTATTGTATAGGAAAAATCGACCTTTATCTTAACCTCATATAAGATTTTTCCGTAAACAACAAGGTTAAGCATCCTAGATTTGTGCAATAATTACGAAGTAATTTTGCACATGTGTGCGTTGAAATCTTTGATTTCGTTAACGCACGCTTTTCTAATTTAACTATAAAATTAAAATAATAATAAATTCATAATAAATTTGTATCAATTTATTTTAGATATTAGTATAGACAATATAAAAACAATATTATAAAATAATTAAAACATAGAAAGAAAGTGAAAAAATGATAATAAACACAGGTTGTAGAACAGATATACCAGCATTTTATTCAAAATGGTTAATAAACAGAATCAGAGAAGGATATGTATTAGTACGAAACCCATACAATCCATCAAATGTAACAAAATACAATTTATCACCAGATGTAGTAGACTGTTTAGCTTTTTGTACTAAAAATCCAGAGCCAATGCTCAAATATTTAAGTGAACTAGATAAATACAAACAATACTGGTTTGTAACAATAACTCCTTATGGAAAAGACATAGAGCCAAATGTTCCAGACAAAGCAAGAATTATAGAAGATTTTAAAATCTTATCAAAATATATTGGAGCAAATGCAATTGGATGGAGATATGACCCAATTTTCATAGGAAATGGTTTTGATGTAAAAAAACATATAGATGCTTTTGATAATATGGCAAAACAACTTAAAGGATATACACATAATTGCACTATAAGTTTCTTAGATTTATATGAAAAAGTAAAAAGAAATGCACCAAATATAAAACCACCGACAAAAGAAGAACAAATAGAGATTGCCAAGTCATTTAGTAAAATTGGGAAAGAAAATGATATGACAATACATGCATGTTGTGAAAAAACTTATTTAGAAGAATATGGACTAAAGTGTAATGGTTGTATGAGTCAAGAAATAATAGAAAAAGCTATAAAAACTTCATTAAATCCACCTAAGAGAAAAAATTTAAGAGATGGTTGTAATTGTCTAATGGGGAATGATATAGGAGCATATAATACTTGTATGCATCTATGTAAATACTGTTATGCAAATTATAATAAAGAATTAGTAATTGCAAATAAGAAAAGACATAATGAAAATTCACCATTTTTGATTGGAGGAAATGAAGAAGGAGATAAAATAACAGAAGCTAAACAAAAAAGTTGG
>CAYVCM010000079.1:0-7835 GCA_964449925.1 uncultured Clostridium sp. | reverse complement strand
CTATTACATCTGCCACTGTTTTGCTTTCTTCTTCTGCTTCTTCCACAGTTTGTTCCTCAATTGTGGATTGTGTTTTTTCTGCTGTATAATTTGAGTCATAAATTTCTATATTATTATATGTAACATATATATAAAATCCAATTATCCATAATAATAATGAAATTATAGTTGTTATTACTATTTTTTTTGTTGTGCTTTTTCTTTTTTTGCTTTTTCTCAAGCAAACCACCTCAAAAATAGTATTTGCTATATTATGAATTTTAATCATTAATATTTAAAAATGATATATTGAAAGGACTAAGCCAACTTGTGCTTTGACCTTCCAATATATCATTTTTTAAACTCTTTTTAATTCTTCATAACGCTTAATTTTTTGTGTTGTTGTTTTAATGAATGGTTCTGTAGTTATTATTATACTTTTTATATGTTTAAATACTGGCAATTTTTTATTAATCTCTTTTATTTCTCCCCATATAATATCTTTATATTCTTTTTCTGTTTTTTCTCCTAAAGTCTCTTTTATTAAGTCTTTATCATATACAATTTTTGCACATAGCATTGTATCTGTTTTGCTTTTTTCTCTTTGATATACTAAAGATTCTGTTACATAAGGGATTTTATTAATTAAAAATTCAATTTCTTGTGGATATACATTTTTTCCATTTTTTAATACTATTATGTCTTTTTTTCTTCCCGTTATCCATATAAACCCATCCTTTTCTATATATCCATAATCACCTGTCCTGAACCAACCATCAACAAATGCTTTTTTATTTTCTTCTTCATTATTGTAATATCCAATCATGACACTTGGACCTTTTGCTAATATTTCTCCTTCTCCATTTTCATCTGGATTTTCTATTTTTACATTTAAACTTGGCAATGCTAATCCCACAGAACCTGGTCTTTTTTCTTTGTCTGATTCTGCTGCAATGACTGGCGATGTTTCTGTTAGTCCATATCCTTGAACTAATTCAATTCCAAAATTATTAAAAGCTACAATTGTTTCTTTGTCCATAGGAGCTGAACCATACAATACTAAACGAATATTACCACCTAAATTATCTAATATCTGTTTGAAAATTATTTTTCTTAAATCAATTTTACATTTTAAAAGCCCATTTGATATTTTTATCATTGTATTAACTAATTTATCTTTTCCTTGGTCATGTATTATCTTTTGAATTTTTTTATACATTGTTTCTAATACTAAGGGAACGGCTACAAATACAGAAACTTTGTATTCTACAAGATTTTTCTGGATGTGTTTTAATCCATCACAAAAGGCAATTGTACATCCACTATAAAATCCATAAAGAAATGTTACTGTACATTCAAATGTATGGTGAATTGGTAAAAATGAAAGTAGTGTATCTGTTGGATATAGTTTTACCCAAGATGCAAAATCTGATAAATTAGCACATACATTTTTTTGTGATAACATAACAGCTTTAGGTTCATTTGTTGTTCCTGATGTAAATAGCATTATAGACATTTTTTCTGGGTCAACTTCTACTTTTTCATATTGTTCGTTTCCACTTTTTACTAATTCTTCTCCTTTTTGTAATAAATCTGAAAATTTTTCTGTTTCTTTGTCTTTTATATTATCCATGCAAATTAACATTTGTAAATTTACATTTGTATCATTTTTTAATTTTTTCATAATTTCTATATATTTTTTATCAAATATAGCAACTTCTGCTTCACTTCTTGTTACTAAATTTTCTATTTCATTGTCTGGAAGTGATTTGTCTAATGGGACAACAATCATGTTTCCACTCGTGATTGCTAAGTAACTAATACACCATTCATATCGATTATTTCCGATAAGTATTATTTTTTTATGTTCTAATCTTTTGTTTAATAATTCAGTTGCAAGTGCTTTTATGTCTTTTCCCACTTGTTCATATGTCTTTTCTTCATATTCGACATTTTTTAGGTTACCATTTTTTTTGTATTTATAGGCTACTTTGTCTGCATAGTTTTTTACAGAATATTCTATCATTTCCCTATAATTTTTTACAATTCTTGGTTCATACACTTTTCTATTTTCATTATCACCCATTTTTTCCCTCCTTTTTTTCTTTATTGTATATTCATTTTTGCTTATTTTCAAGTAAAACTGTATAATTTATATATAAAACAATATAAATATTGGGGGGTAAAACTCTTTTTTTTTGCAAATTATAAAAATTTTATACAATTATTTGATTTTTTTTTTATTTATATGTATAATCTCATTAACAAAAATAAAGGTGATGTCAATGAATGTTTTAAATTATGAATTAACTAATCCTCAAAAATCTATATTATTAACTGAACAATTTAATGAAAACACGTGTGTTTCAAATATTTGTGGAATATTATCTGTCCAAGAAAAAGTTGATATAGAAGCTTTTGAAAAAGCCATTAACTTATTTATTAAAAATAATGATTCTATAAGGATTTATCTAACCCAAGAAGAATCAGATATTAAACAATGTGTAAAGAATTATTCTTATGAATCAATTGAAATAGTTAATATTACAAATGAATACTCTATATCAAAATTACAAGAAGATGTTATAAAAAAACATTTTACACTTTTAAATTCTCCTTTATATCGTTTTGTTATTTTTAAAAATGCTAATGGTACAGGTGGTTTTATGGCAAATCTGCACCATATAATTTCTGATGCTTGGACAATGAGTTTATTAACAGACCAAATTATGGACAATTATGTTTCTATTATTCAGCACACACCAATTAAAGATGAAAAAAATAATTCTTACTTGAATTTTATAGAGGACGAAAAAAAATATATTGAAAGTCCTAAATATGAGCGTGCAAAGGACTTTTGGGAAAGTCAATTTGACAATTTAGAATTTTCTTATTTAAAAGATATTCAATCTAATTCATATGATGCCATAAGAAAAAGTGTTACACTTTCTAAAAAAGAAAGTGCTCAACTATTAGATTTTTGCACTAATTATAAAACCTCTTTATTTTCACTTTTTATGGCTATTTTAAGTATTTATTTATCAAAAATTAATAATACAAACTCTTCTATTGTAGGTACACCTATTTTAAATAGATGTAATTTTAAAGAAAAAAATACCACTGGAATGTTTATTAGTACCGTTCCTTTTCGAATGAAAATTGATAGAAATATGAGTTGTATAGATTTTATAAATGCTATTTCTAAACATGAACTATCTGTTTTTCGAAATCAACGTTATCCTTATAATCATTTACTTGATATAATACGAAAAAAATTTAATATTTCTAAAGGACTTTATGATGTCTGTTTATCATACCAGAATGCACGAAATCATAGAGCTACTTGTTCTGTTCCGTATACTAGTAAATGGTTATTTAACCATTGTGTAGTAAATAATTTAGATATTCATATATATGATATTGATGATACAGGCATGATTAATATTTATTATGATTTCAAAAAAGAACTTTTCACTTTAGAGGAAATTGATTTACTACATGACCGTTTGATTGGAATGATTAAGAATGTTATTAAAAATCCAACCTTATTAATTAAAGAACTTGAAGTTGTTTCTCATAATGAAAAAACATATATCTTAAATGAATATAATCATACCAGAACAGCAGATACATTTATTTCTGTTTATGATTTATTTAAAGAACAATTGAAAAAGGCACCTAATAAATTAGCAATATGTTATAAAAATATTTCACTTACTTATCAAGAATTAAATAATTTAGCTAATCTTATTGCACTTAAACTAAAAGAGTATTATATTGGTCCAGGAGATACTGTTTGTTTAGCTTTAACAGATTCTATTGAATTTGTTGCTAGTATTTTGGCTACTCAAAAATTAGGTGCATGTTATATTCCTATTGATGTTAAATATCCAAATGAAAGGATTGAATATATTGCTGACAATAGTAATTCAAAACTTGTTTTAACACATATGAATACTTTAAAATCTGTTAAAATAGATAAAGATAAACTATTAAGAATTCGCTTAGAAGATTTTGACTATTACAATAATGTTCAAGACATTTCATATAATTTAAAAGAAAATGATTTGGCATATATTATATATACTTCTGGTTCAACAGGAAATCCAAAAGGAGTAAAAATAGCACATAAAAGTTTAAGCAACTACATACGCTGGGCAATTAAACAATATGTTAATGGAGAAGAAACTAATTTTCCTTTATTTTCTTCTGTTGCTTTTGACTTGACTGTAACCTCTATTTATACACCTTTATGCTCTGGTAATTCTATTTATATCTATCAGAATAAAAATGCACAATTATTACTAAAAGAAATAATTGAAGATAATCATGTTCAAATTATAAAATTAACACCAGGCCATTTTACTTTACTACAAGATTTTGACTTGACTAATAGTATTGTCTGTAAGTTCATTCTTGGTGGAGATATTTTAACTAAAGAAATGTGCGCACAAATAACATCTTCATTTACTCATCCAATTCATATATATAATGAATATGGACCAACTGAAGCAACTGTTGGATGTATGATTTATGAATATTCTGCTAAAGATAATTATACATCTGTTCCAATAGGTTATCCAATTGACAATACTCAAATTTTATTATTAAACAATGATAGAGAAATAGTACCATTAGGAAATGTTGGAGAAATGTATATTAGTGGTGATTGCTTGGCCTTAGGATATACAGATAAGCAAAAAACTGATGAGACTTTTTTAGAAAATCCTTATTACAAAGGACAAAAAATTTATAAAACTGGGGACCTTGCCATTTTACATCCTGATGGTATTATGGAATATTTGGGGCGTAGTGATTTTCAAGTAAAATTAAATGGATATCGAATTGAATTAGGGGAAATTCAGTCTAAATTGCTATCACATCCAAAAGTAAAGGACATTTATGTTTCTTTAAATACCTTAGATAATCACAAATTTTTATGTGCATATTATGTTTCTGATAATGAAATTGAAAATTTAGCTGATTTTCTTAAGAAAACTCTACCCAATTACATGATTCCAAACTATTTTATAAAACTTGATAAAATACCGTTAACAATTAATGGAAAGGTTGATAAAACTGCTCTTCCATTACCAAAAAAGACTCATAATAAATACGAAAAACCTCATAATAAATTAGAAGAAACTTTACAGGAAATATTTATGCAACTATTAAATCAAGAGAATAAAATTAGTGTAGAGGATAATCTATTTGACTATTATATAGATTCTTTATTACTTATAAAAGCTCAATCAATGCTATATAGTAAAGGAATTTCTGCAAATACACAGGATTTTTATGATTATCCTACTATTAGAAAACTAGCTGACTTTCTTTTAACAAGTCACCCAAAGGAAACTTCTGTTTTAATTGAAGAAATGCCAGTAATTAGGGAAATTAAAAAGCCAATTGAAAATACTACTAATTTTAATAAAATTATATTATTTGGTGCTACTGGATTTTTAGGAATACATATTTTATATTATTTACTAAAAAATACTAATAGTAAAATATTTTGTGTAATTAGAAAGAAGAATTCAATAAATCCTTTAAATCGATTTATTAAAAAGTTCAATTTTTATTTTCCTGATATTAATATAGATCACTATTTATATCGAATTAAAATTATAGAGGGAAATATTTTGGACAATCACTTTGGTATAGAAGCAGAATTATACAATCACTTAGGTTCTACTTGTGACTGTGTTATTGATACAGCTGCACTTGTAAAACATTATGGTAATTATGAATTATTTAATAAAATAAATGTAAAATCTACTAAAAAAATAATTGATTTTTGCCTAGAATATAATATACCTTTACATTATATTTCCACTATGTCTGTTTCAGGAAATGGATTAGTAACAACACCATCAACTGATTTTACAGAAGATGATTTATATGTTGGACAATCTTATAAAGAAAATGTTTATGTAAGAAGTAAATTCGAGGCAGAAAAATTTATTTTAGAAGCTTGTAAAGAAAAAAATTTAGTTGCTAGCATTTACAGATTAGGAACTATTACTAATAGATATCAAGATGGTGTTTTTCAAGAGAATTTTAGTGATAATGCCTTTTTAAATAGAATAGAAGCCTTTATAAATTTGGGTGTTTTTCCAAAAGAACTTTCAGATTTTCAATTTGAATTTTCACCTGTAGACATTTGTGCAAATTTTATAGTAAAATTAATGCAACATCAACAAGAAAATATAGAAATTTATCACTTATATAACAGTAAATATGTTTCAGGAAAAAGTTTAGTAGATATGTTAAATGATTGTGCATTACCTATACAATTTTCATCAATTAATGATTTTAAGCTTGCTATATCTAAATCAAAATCTACTTATTTTGGAATTATAGCATATATTGAAAATATGAATGGTCCTAAAATAAATATTCATAATGAAAAAACAATATCTGCTTTAAACTCAATTAATTTAGATTGGCCTGAAATCACAACTGAATATATTAGTAAAATTACGAAATATTTAAAAGAAAATTAAAGTAGGAGGAACAAAAGATGATATTTTCTAGAATTTTTAATATTACTGATGAAAAAAAATTAGCTTTAATAAACACTATACTTTTTGCAATTATTGGAGTGGTTCTATATTTTGTATTACCAACAGTTTTAAATTACCCACCAAATTCAATAGATAACAATTTTCAGATAGAAATTGTTGGAATTACATATACAACACAATATATAATTATTTTACTTATCTTACTAATTGTTTTATACATAACATTGCGTTTTATATATAGTAAACTGTCTCTTTCTGAGGATAAGCTTAAAGATTCATCAATAAAATATATTCAAAAATTAAGAAGAAAATCATTTAACTATCCTTATATGATGCTATTGCTAGAAATGTTTGTACCTTCTATTATCACTTTGATTTTGCTATTTATTTTTAATACAGATGCAGAATTAGTTGTTAGAATTACAACTATTGTATTTTCATTTTCAGCAGTATTTGCAATACTTTCCTACATACTTAACAAAAAGTTTTTCTCAAACCGATTAATTGCAACTGCATCTTTATCAAATAATAAAGTTAATGGTATTCGTTTGTCTTTGTATAATAAATTATTAATACAAATATTGCCTTTATTTTTATACTCTTTTGTATTAATATTATTAATTTCTATTTCTTTTTTAACAACTGAAAAAGGAGATTTATTATATCATTTTTATAGACAAGAATTACTTGCTGTGTTTGATGAAGATACGGTTTATAATATTTCTGATGTAAAAACTATATTGAATTCTATTGAATTTAAATCAGATGACGACCATGCAGTTATTATATCTGCATCTGATGGTGAAGTATATTACTCTTCAGAAACAATAAATAACTTTTTTATAGAATATACATTAAACTTTTATGATGAAACAGACGGACATACATATGAATATTATGGACAAAATCGAGAAGGTGCAGTTGTAAAAATTAATACAAACATAGGAGAATGTTATGTTGGTATTCGATACATTGTATTTAGTAATACATTTTCTATACCATTTATTTTAGTTGCAGTATTACTAATTTCACTTAACTCTTTATTTATCTTTTACATTGGTAAAGATTTAAGTAATGATATCAATAATGTTATTAATGGTATGCAACAAATATCTGATTCTGATAATATCATATATGCAACTAATCTACCTGTAACTTCTAATGATGAAATTGGTAACTTAACATCATCTTTTAATGAGATTCAAAAAATCGTAAAAAAACATGTTGACCAATTGCATGATAATCAAGATACTTTGATGGAAAGTGAACGTTTGGCTTCATTAGGACAATTAATTGGAGGTATTGCACATAACTTAAAAACTCCTATTA
>CAYVCM010000078.1:0-7925 GCA_964449925.1 uncultured Clostridium sp. | reverse complement strand
TTTTAAATGTTATATTTTTCTCTTTTGGTATATTTTGTATGTAATAATTTATGTGCTAATTCTCCACCTGGTTTTCCTAAATAATCTTTATAAATTTTTTGTAAAGCAGGATTTTCATGTGATTTTCTTATTGTACTTTTCTCATCAATTGTGTATAGTGCATCTGCACGCAATTTTCTAACATCTACTTCTGCTCTAGTTTTAGAACTTCTTATTGGTTGACCACCACCCATGATGCATCCACCTGGGCATGCCATAATCTCAACAAATTGATAATCTGCTTTTCCACTTTTGATTTCATCTAATATTATTCTTGCATTTGCTAATCCACTTGCTGCTACAACTTTAAGTTCTTTTCCTGCTATATTAACAGTAGCTCTTTTAATCCCTTTTCCTCCACGAACTGCTTTAAAATCAATTTTTTCTAGGTCTTCTCCTGTTAATATATCTTGTGCAGTTCTTAAAGCTGCTTCCATAACACCACCTGTTGTTCCAAAAATAGCAGCTGCACCTGTTGCTTCTCCCATAGGATTATCAAATTCGCTATCTTCCAATTTTGTAAAGTCAATATTTGCTTGTTTTATCATTCTAGCTAATTCTCTAGTAGTAATAACATTATCTACATCATATAGTTCTTCCTCTTTCATTTCTGGTCTTTGTCTTTCAAATTTTTTCGCTATACATGGCATAACAGATACAACATATATTTTTGATGAGTCTATTCCTTCTTTTTGAGCATAATATGTTTTTAATATAGCTCCAAACATTTGATGTGGAGATTTACAACTAGATAAATGTGGTAATAGTTCTGGGTAATTCATTTCTATAAATTTTACCCAACCTGGACTACAAGATGTAATCATTGGTAAATTATCATTTTCTTTAAATCTTTCTATAAATTCATTTGCTTCTTCCATTATAGTAAAATCTGCACCAGTGTTAGTGTCAAATACTTTGTCAAATCCTAAACGCTTTAATGCAGTTACCATTTTTCCTACTACATTTGTGCCTATTGGCATATCAAATTCTTCTCCAAGAGCAACTCTCACTGCAGGTGCTGTTTGCACAATTACTGTCGTTTCTGGATCTTTTAGTTTTACCCATACATCATTAATTGTTTCTTTTTCGTGTAATGCACCTGTTGGACAAGCTTCTATACATTGACCACAAAATGTACAGTTTACATCATTTAAACTATGGTCCCCAACTGTTGAAATACATGAAGCAAATCCTCTATTCATACAATCAATGGCACCAATATTTTGAACTTTTTTACATGCTGCCACACATCTTCTACATAAAATACATTTATTAAAATCTCTTACGATAGATGGTGATAAGTCGTCAATTTTATGTTCTGTTCTTTCTCCTTCAAATTCTATATTTAATACATTGAATTTTGTTGCTAGTGCTTGTAATTCACAATTTCCAGAACGAGTACATGTTAAGCAGTCTTTTGCATGGTTTGAAATTATTAAATCTAAGATTACATGCCTTGCTTCTAATACATTTTGTGTATTTGTATGAACAACCATACCTTCTTCTACGGTTTGTATACATGAAGTAGCAAATCCTCTTCTTCCTTCTACTTCAACAATACACATTCTACAATCTCCTACTTCATTAATATCTTTTAAAAAGCATAATGTTGGGATATCTATTCCAGCTTCTTTTGCAGCAGCCAGAATAGTAGTTTCTTTAGGTACTGTTACTTTTTGATTGTCTATTGTTAAATTAACCATTTCTTTTTCCATATCTACATCTCTCTTTCTTTAAAAAATCATTAAATTTTTTCTTTCATCTCCATGTCATACGCAACCAGTTCTTGATTTAGCAATTTTTTTGCTCTTGGGACAAGTATCTTTTGTTTATAATAATATTTATTGTAAATTTATAAGAAAAGCATGCGTTAACGAAATCAAAGATTTCGACGCATATATGTGCAAAATTGCTTTGTAATTATTGCACATATATAGAATGCTTAGGCCTTTCTCCTCAAAATGTCTCAAAAAGAAACGTCCCTAATGCGACATTTAACATGTTCAACCAATTGCTTTGAATGGACAACTTGTAATGCATGTACCACATTTAATACATTTTTCTTGATTTATAATTCTTTTGTCTCTTCCTGAACCATCTATTGCATTTACTGGACAATGTTTTTGACATAAGCCACAACCTTTGCATTTTTCTTCGTTAATTACGATTTTTGCCATTGCTTTACATTCGTGTGTTCTACATTCTTTTTGTATAGCATGTTCTCTGAATTCTTCTCTAAAATATTTCATTGTACTAACAACTGGATTTGGTGCTGTTTGTCCTAGTCCACATATACTTGCTTTTTGGATGTTTGATGCAAGCTTTTCTAATTTGTATAAATCTAATTCTTCTCCTTCTCCATTACATAGCTTTTCTAATATTTCTAACATTCTTTTTGTTCCAATTCTACAAGGTGTACATTTTCCACAGCTTTCGCTTACTGTAAAGTCTAGATAGAATTTTGCTAATGCTACCATACATTTTGTATCATCCATGACAATTAAACCACCAGACCCCATCATTGAACCAATTTCTTTTAATGATTCATAATCAATTGGTGTATCTAAATGTTCTTTTGGAATACAACCTCCTGATGGACCTCCTGTTTGTGCTGCTTTAAATTCTCTTCCGTTTGGAATTCCTCCACCTATGTCATAAATAATTTCTCTTAATGTTGTTCCCATAGGTACTTCTACTAATCCAATATTATTTACATTTCCACCTAAAGCAAATACTTTTGTTCCTTTTGAACTTTCGGTTCCAATTGAAGAATACCATTTAGCACCATTTAAGATAATCTGAGCAATATTTGCATATGTTTCAACATTATTAATTAATGTTGGTTTTCCCCATAATCCAGATTGTGCAGGATATGGAGGTTTTACTCTTGGTTGACCTCTTTTTCCTTCAATAGATTCTAATAATGCTGTTTCTTCACCACAAACAAAAGCTCCAGCTCCTAGTCTTATTTCAATATCAAAACTAAAGTCTGTTTCAAAAATATTTTTACCTAATAATCCATATTCTCTAGCTTGGTCTATTGCAATTTGCAATCTTTGAACAGCAATTGGATATTCTGCTCTAACATAAATATATCCTTTATTTGCTCCAATAGAATATCCTGCAATTGTCATAGCTTCTAATACAGAATGTGGGTCTCCTTCTAAGATACTTCTATCCATAAATGCTCCTGGATCACCTTCATCAGCATTACAAACAACATATTTTTGCTCTCCGACAGAAGCTTTTGTAAGCTCCCATTTCTTGCCAGTAGGGAAACCTGCTCCTCCTCTACCTCTTAGTCCAGACTCTTTTATTACACTAATCACTTCATCTTGTGTCATTTCTTTTAATACTTTTTCTAATGCTTTATATCCGTCAAATGCTATGTATTCGTCAATCTCTTCTGGGTTAACAACACCACAATTTTTAAGAGCAATTCTTTTTTGTTTTTTATAAAAATTCAATTCATCTAAGCTATTTACAACAGTACCATCAATATCTTTGCAAAGCAATCTTTCTACTCTTTCACCTTTTACAATATGTGTTTCAATAATTTCTTCACAATCCTCTGGTGTCACTAGTGCATAAAAAGTATCTTCTGGTCTTATTATAACAATAGGACCTTTTGCACAAAGACCAAAACAACCTGTTTTTATAACTCTTACATTATCAATATTCTTTTCTTTTAAAATTCTTCTAAAATTTTCTAAAATTTCAGGTGACTTTGAAGAAGTACAACCTGTACCATGGCATACTAAAATATGCTTTTCTCTAGTATCAGCTTTTGTATTAACTCTTAAATCTAATTCTTTTCTTTTTTCCTCTCTTATTTTATGAATCTCTTCTAGACTTTTCATACTCTCCTCCTTTTTGTCTCATTGGGGACGTTTCTTTCTGAGACATTTTTAATCAATGTCTCATTGGGGACGTTTCTTTTTGAGACATTTTTAATCCAAATGATTTTTTTAGTTAATGCTTTTCCATGTCATTTCATTTATTTAGATAATCTTTCTACATTCTTAAAGAATCCAATAAATTCAATAAGTATTCTTATATTTTTTATTGTATAGGAAAAATCGACTTTTATCTTGACCCTATATAAAATTTTTCCGTATACAACAAGGTTAAGCGTCCTCTATTCGTGCAATAATTGCGAAGCAATTTTACACATGTGTGCGTCGAAATCTTTGATTTCGTTAAACGCACTCTTTTCTTATTTATTTTCTTTAGCACTTGAAATCTCATCTAAAACTTCATCTAATTTTTTTACAGTTGCTTTTCCATATACTTCACCATTCACAGTGAATACTGGTGCTAATCCACATGCTCCAACACATCTTGTTTCTTCAATAGAAAACATACCATCTTCCGTGGTTTCTCCTTGTTCTATTTGCAATCTATCTTTTAATCTGTCTAAAATTTTTTGAGAACCTTTTACATAACATGCTGTTCCCATACATACTGCTACATTATATTTTCCTTTTGGTTTTAGGGTAAATCTCGAATAAAATGTTATAACACCATAAATTTCTGCCATTGGAATGTTTAAAAATTCTGAAAGTTCAATTTGTGCGTTTTGTGGAATATATCCATAATGTTCTTGTACTTCATTTAACATTTGAATTAAATTATCTTTAATTGGTTCATATTTTTCTAACAATTTTTTCATAAATTCATCTTTTTTTTGATTGCCACATTGACATTTGTTTTCGCTCATTTCTATACCTCCCATACATTCTATTGCATAACTATATAGATTATAGCAGACTAACATTTTTTATACAAGTTTTTTTCTGTTTTTATATTGACTTTTTTGTCGAACAATGGGAAAATTTAATTGTGAAGTTTACGAAAGGGGGAATTTAGATGGGATATTCTGATTATTATGCTAACTACTATAATTATTCAGATTATTATGATTATGCATATACTACATCAGATTTAGGGATTTCAGCAATAATAGGAGCAGTTTTAGGAGCTTACCTTGCAGTTACTTTAGTAATTGGTCTTATAATTCTAATTCTACAAATTGCTGCTACTTGGAAAGTTTTTACCAAAGCTGGTGAAAAAGGATGGAAGTCTATTATACCAATTTATAGTACAGTTATTTCATTTAGAATTGCTGGTATTTCACCATGGTTAATTTTATTATATCTATTGACTTTTATTCCATTTGTTGGTTGGATTATATTTATTGCTCTTAGTATATACTATTGTAATTCTTTAGCAAAATCATTTGGAAAAGATGTAGGCTACACGATTGGATTATTGTTTTTACCAACTATCTTTATGCTTATTCTAGGATTTGGTAATGCCCAATATGTTGGTAAGAAATATACTGCTTCTGGAAGTGCTTATAATGGAAATGAAGTAATAGATATTACAGAAGATTCAAAAAATGTATCATCAACAGATAATGATGAAGATATTTTTTAAATATATACTATCAAAATTAAAAATTCTGACTTATAAAAAAATTTTTTATTTTATAAATTAAAATAGAGGTTTTACATTATTTGTAACCTCTATTTTTGACTATTTGCTTATTTTGTAGTATAATTAAGTTTAAGAATTGCATTGAATTTGCTGTGCACCCATTAGAGAGGAGTGATTCCAATGGGAAAATTTTTATACCAAAAAGTTAAAACAGCAGATGACCTCTGCTGGTATGCACAGCTGCATTTAGATGCAGCTGAATGTGCTTTTTTAAAAAAGCACGACATATATTGCCAGCCGTCTGGAGACGGCAGGTATATGGTAGGTATAATACAGTTAAAAATGATGTTTTCATAGTATTATACCTTGTTGTAACTTGTAAACACGCCGCACAGCAAATCCCAATTCCCCCTGGAAATTTCCGGGGGCTTTTTTATTGTGTAGGAAAAATCAACTTCTATCTTGACCATAAATAAGATTTTTTCGTATACAACAAGGTTAAGTATCCTCTTTTATTTTTCTAATAATTTCTCTAGTTCTTTTATCTTATCGCGTAGTTCAGCTGCCTTTTCAAATTCCATATCAGCTGCATATTTTAACATTTCATCTGTTAATTTTGCTATTGTTTCTTTAATATCTTCTTCTTTTTCTAACTTATATTCTACACCTATATCTTCTGCTATTGTAGCTTTAATAGAATCACGCACTGATTTTGTAATTGTTTTTGGTGTTATATTATGCTCTTTATTATACTTTTCCTGTATACTTCTTCTTCTATTTGTTTCTGAAATAGCTTTTTCCATACTTTCTGTTAGTTCATCTGCATACATAATAACTGTTCCATTTGTATTTCTAGCAGCTCTACCAATTGTTTGGATTAAAGATCTTTCTGAACGCAAAAATCCTTCTTTGTCTGCATCTAATATGGCAACTAATGAAACTTCTGGAATATCTAATCCTTCTCTTAACAAATTAATTCCAACTAAAACATCAAATTCACCTAATCTTAGATTTCTGATAATTTCCATTCTTTCTAATGCTTTTGTGTCTGAATGCATATAATTTACTTTAATATCTAATCCTTTTAAATAATCTGTTAAATCTTCTGCCATTTTTTTTGTTAGAGTTGTTACTAAAACTCTCTCATTTCTTTCAACTCTAATACGAATTTGTTCTAATAAATCATCTATTTGATTTGTTACTGGTTTTACTTCTATTTTAGGATCTAGTAATCCTGTTGGTCTAATAATTTGTTCTACAACATTTTCTTTACTATGTTCTTTTTCATATTCAGCAGGTGTAGCACTGACAAATATAACTTGATTTATTCTTTGTTCAAATTCTTCAAATGTTAAAGGTCTATTATCAAATGCTGATGGTAATCTAAACCCATATTTTACAAGAGATTCTTTTCTTGAATGGTCTCCATTATACATTGCTCTTACTTGAGGAATTGTTGCATGAGATTCATCAATTAATAATAAGAAATCTTTTGGAAAATAATCAAATAAGGTATATGGTGGACTTCCTGGTTTTCTACCACTAATATGTCTAGAATAATTTTCTATTCCAGAACAGAAGCCTGTTTCTTTCATCATTTCTATATCGAAATTGGTTCTCTCTTCTATTCTTTGTGCTTCTATTAGTTTATTGTGGTCTTTAAAATATTTTATTCTTTCTTCTAATTCTTCCTCAATCGTATTAATTGCTCTTTCCATTTTCTTTTTGGTTGTTACATAATGTGATGCTGGAGATATTAATACATGTTTCCTTGTCCCAATGGTTTTTCCTGTTAGTGGATTAATTTCTACTATTTTTTCAATTTCATCTCCCCAAAATTCCACTCTAATAGCAGATTCAGATTGGTCAGATGGATAAATTTCAGCAGTATCACCTTTTGCTCTAAAAGTTCCTCTTTTAAAGTCAATTTCATTTCTGGTATATTGCATAGTAATCAATTTCTTTAATACTTCATCTCTTCCTTTTTGCATTCCTGGTCTTAAAGATAACATCATTTCTTCGTAATCTTCTGGATCCCCTAAACCATAAATACATGAAACAGATGCTACTATAATAACATCTCTTGTTTCAAACAATGATAATGTGGCAGAATGTCTTAGTTTATCAATTTCATCATTTACAGAAGAATCTTTTTCTATATATGTATCTGATGATGGTATATAACTTTCTGGTTGATAATAATCATAATATGATACAAAATACTCCACATTGTTCTCTGGAAAGAATTCTTTGAACTCTGAATAAAGTTGTCCAGCTAGTGTTTTATTATGTGCTAGCACTAGTGTTGGCTTTTGGACATTCTGTATTATGTTAGCCATTGTAAATGTCTTTCCAGAACCTGTAACACCTAGAAGTGTCTGATATTTCTTTCCTTCTATAACACCTTTACTTAAATATTCAATTGCTTCAGGTTGATCACCTGTTGG
>CAYVCM010000077.1:0-7989 GCA_964449925.1 uncultured Clostridium sp. | reverse complement strand
TTTATTTATATAATATTTGCTTTTATGCTTCTGCTTTTTCAGCAACTTTTTTTGTTTCTGTTTTTTTGCTTGCTGTTTTTATTGATGTAATTTCCACTTTTGTATATGGTTGTCTGTGTCCTTGTTTTCTTCTATAATTCTTTTTTGGTTTCATTTTGAAAACAATGATTTTTTTACCTTTACCATGTGAAATGATTTTTCCTTCAACTTTTACACCTTTCACATAAGGATTTCCTACTTGTACTTTTCCTTCTTCTGAAACTAAGATAACATTATCAAATGTGATTTTTTTACCTTCCTCTGCATCTAGTTTTTCAAAAAATACAATATCTCCTTCTGCTACTTTGTATTGTCTTCCACAGCTTTCAATTATTGCGTACATTTAAAATGCACCTCCCTTATTTGTATACTCGCTAATCCTTAAAAAAAGGTAACTGACGCTAGTTGCCAGTATTTTTGTACCTTGACTAAGCGGATTACAGTTACCTATTTTACCATAAAATACTATTGGTGTCAAGCATGCTTCTTATTTTTTGTCATTTATTTTTTCTAATATTTCTCGTGTAAATTCTTCTACTGATTTTACACCAATATCTCCTTCTTCTCTTGAACGAACAGAAACAGTATTTCCTTCTACTTCTTTTTCACCAACTACTAACATATACGGAATTTTTTGTAATTGTGCTTCACGAATTTTGTATCCAGTTTTTTCATTTCTATCATCTACTTCTACACGAATTCCTTGATTTTTTAGTTCTTCTTTTAGTTTGTATGCATATTCATGTTGATTATCTGTAATTGGTAAAATTTTTACTTGTACAGGAGCTACCCATACTGGTAAATTACCTTTAGTTTCTTCTAGTAAGAAAGATATAAATCTATCTGATGAACCTAGTATAGCTCTGTGAATAACAACTGGTCTATGTGCTTTTCCATCTTCTCCAATATATTCTAAGTCAAATCTTTCTGGTAAAGCAAAGTCTAATTGACATGTTGGTATTGTTACATCATGATTTAATGCTGTTCTAATTTGTATATCTATTTTTGGCCCATAGAATGCTGCTTCACCTTCTGCTTCATAGAAATCTATGTGTTGTTCTTTTAGGATTTCTCTTAATTGACTTTCTGCTGTTTCCCACATTTCATCATTATCAATATATTTTTCTTTGTTTGCCTTTTCTCTTAGAGATAGTCTATATTTAAAGGCTATTTCTGGGAATCCAAAATCTTTTTGATACACTTCTTTTATTAAGTTTAAAACTTTTCCAACTTCTTCTTTAATTTGGTCTGGTCTAACAAATAAATGTGCATCATTTTGACACATTTGTCTAACTCTTTCTAATCCACAAACACTACCACTTGCTTCATATCTAAAATCATGTGCTAATTCTCCAATACGAATTGGCAAATCTCTATAAGAATGCATTTTATATTTGTAAATCAACATATGATGCGGACAGTTCATTGGTCTTAATACCATTTCTTCTGTGTCCATTTTCATCATTGGAAACATATCTTCTTTATAATGATCCCAATGTCCACTTGTTTTGTATAAATCTACATTTGCTAGTGATGGTGTATATACATGGTCATAGCCTAATTCAATTTCTTTATCTTGAATATATCTTTCTAAAATTCTTCTTATAGTTGCTCCATTTGGTAAATACATTGGAAGTCCTGAACCTACTAATTTATGTGTCATAAAAATTTCTAAGTCTTTTCCAATTTTTCTATGATCTCTTTGTTTTGCTTCTTCTAGAAAATCTAGATGATCTTGTAGTTGACTAGCTTTTGGAAATGAAATAGCATAGATTCTTTGTAACATTTTATTTTTTTCACTACCTCTCCAATAAGCTCCTGATGATGAAAGAATTTTAACTGCTTTTACTTTTCCTGTACTACTTAAATGTGGTCCTGCACATAAATCTGTAAAATCTCCTTGCTTATAAAAACTGATTTCTTCTCCTTCTGGTAATTCTTCAATTAGTTCTACTTTATATGGTTGATCTTTCATTAATTCTAATGCTTCTTTTTTTGGTAATGAAAATCTTTCTATTTCTAAATCTTCTTTAATTATTTTTTTCATTTCTTCTTCAATTTTTGCTTTGTCTTCATCTGAGAATGGTTTTTCTACATCAAAATCATAGTAAAATCCATCATCAATAGCAGGTCCGATTGCAAATTTCACATCTGGAAATAATCTTTTAACAGCTTGTGCCATAATATGTGAGGTTGTGTGCCAATAAGCTTTTTTCCCTTCTAAATCCTCTTCTTGAAATGTATGAATTACTAAGTTGCCATCTTTTTGCAATTCATATCTTAGGTCTTTTACTTCTCCATCTATTTCTCCACAAGTTGCATTTCTAGCTAGTCCTTCACTGATTTTTTTTGCAACTTCTAAGATAGTGGTTCCTTTTTCTACCTCCATGATAGAATTGTCTTTTAATTTGATTTTTAACATAATAAAACCTCCTTTTTATTTATTTACATTCTTCTTTTTCTATGTCCATTAAATTTTTTATTCCCTTCTGATAAATAGGATTGATTTGTCTTGCAATCACTTCTTGTTTTTCTTCTTCATTTAAATTTCTTACATCCTTTTCTTCTATTTTGTTTCCTTTTGTTTCATCTAAATCTTCTATTTGTCGACTTTGTCTTATATCATAATAACTCACTTTTCCTCCATCTTTTGTTTGTTTAAAATTTCGAATTATTTTAATAATATGAGGATTATCGGGTAATCTTTCCTTGAAAACATATGTATTTTTTGAACTCTCTTTATCTCTTTTTAACATTTCTATTTGTCTTTCTGTTTCAATTCCGTTTCTATCATATTGATATCTAACACTTTTAAATAATCTATCTATACCATATCTACGCCAATCAAATATGATTACTTTTTCTATCGTTCCATCTTTTAAATAATTATATTGGATATCTTTTTTTGTTTCTTGATTTCCTCTATCATCTTCATCTAACAGTGGTAATGAAATTAGTATATTTCCTTTATCTGTTACCTTAAAATTATTATCTGTATTTATTAGCATTTCAATACGAGGAAGTATAAATTTTGCATATACTATATCATTTACATATGGTGTTTGAGGTGAATACCAGTGTATACAATATTTTTCAAGTTGATTTACAACATCTTCTATTGTTCTTGGATTTCTCAATAATGATAAATTACAAAATTCTTTTTCTAATTTTTCTATGACTTTGCCTTCTGCTGTTCTTTTTCCAAAACTTTTATACATAACAAAACACTCCTGTGATTTTTTATTCACAGGAGTGTTTTTATATACACGGTTCCATCCTATATTTTACTTAATTAGTAGATTATAACGCATCCTACACGTCTAGCTTATTCACTAGAAGTACTTGAAGAGGTAGTTTTTCAAATATGTTTTTCTAGATTGGCTTTCAGCCCATGACCAATCCTCTCTTTTGATAACCTTTATTTTACTTTTTCTCTTACACACTTTTCTTTTAATTTCCATTATTGTATTACTTTTTTTTAAAAAAGTCAATACATATCTTTACTTTTATTTTTTTCTATTGTATAATTTATCCATGTGTCCATTCTATTGGTGTTTTACTTATTTTTAGAATTTGACATTTTGAAAATTTAATTTGCTTCCATAGCTCAGTTGGTAGAGTGCAGCCTTGGTAAGGCTGAGGTCACGGGTTCAATTCCCGTTGGAAGCCCCAAAAGTAAGCAATAGGGATGTCGCATTGGGGACGTTTCTTTTTGAGACATTTTTGATGACTTTGGGGACGGAGCAAAAAATCATCATTTGCTCCGTCCCCAAAGTCATCAAAAATGTCTCAAAAAGAAACGTCCCCAATGCGACAATTTAAATTAAATTTCATCTAACATATTTTTTACTGCTTTTTTGCGGATTCTTTGTATTGCATTATCTACTGATTTTACAGGTGCATCTAATTGTTTTGCTATTGTTACATAACTGTATCCTTTTATATAGCCATCTAGAACTTGTTTTTCAAAAGAACTTAATGATTTTTGTATTGAATTCTCTATTTGTTCAAAATATTCCTTTTTCATAACAGTCTCTAGTGGATCTTCTACCATTTTATTATCCAAAGTATTAATTAGTTCTATTCCGTTTTCTTCATCACTATCATATGCTGAAGCATTTAATGATAAGTATGAATTTAATGGTATATGTTTTTGTCTTGTTGAAGATTTTATAGCTGTGATTAATTGCCTTTCAATACACATATTAGCAAATGATTTAAAACTACTATTTTTATCTTTTTTAAATGTTTTTATAGCTTTAAATAGTCCAATAGAACCTTCTTGTATGATGTCTTCTTTTTCTGCTCCTACCATAAAATATTTGCTAACTTTTATATTTACTAATTCTTTATATTTATTCATTAAATATGATAGTGCTTGCTTATCACCTTTTTGTACTTCTAATACAATTTGTTCATCTGTCATTTCATCAAATTTATCAACAGAAAAAAACAAGTTTTCCTTTTGCATTCGTCAAAATACCTCCAAATGTCACTTTATTAGTATTATATCATTGAAAATTTCATTGTCAAGGCTTTTTTGTTCAAGTTTCAGCATTTTGAGTTAACTTTGAACAGTAACTTAATTCTAAATCTAAATAATACAAAGTTACATATTTATATACTGAAACTTGATTATGTCTATTTATTCTTCTAGTTCTTCTTCTAGCATTTGCCAAATTTCTTCTGTCCCCATATTGTATTGCCAAGAAGCTACGCCTGCCAAATTATTTTCACTTATTAGTGACACTTTAGCTTTTAGAGATTCCGTATCTTCTATCCATATCTTTTTTGTATAATCGCCATCTTGATATTCTACATAATATTGTTTT
Organism: uncultured Clostridium sp.; assembly: GCA_964449925.1. Taxonomy (GTDB): domain Bacteria; phylum Bacillota; class Clostridia; order TANB77; family CAG-508; genus CAG-269. The sequence continues at coordinate 3,118 of CAYVCM010000077.1, read as the reverse complement.
AAATCATCATCCCATGTTTTTTCTACATCGTCTGGTAATATTTCTTCCATATTTTCTATACTAACAGTTGAGACTCTTACAAGCTCTCCATTAGAATCTTCTGTCCATAGTCTTGAATATAAAGGAATACCTAATATTAATTTGTCTTCATCAATTTCTTCTGTTTGTAAAAATTTCACTAAATTTAATGAAACCCAATCATATCCAGCAGTTGTTCCTGCTGTTGTACTAGATGTTCCATTTTGGTCATATGCCATAAATATAATATAATCTGCTACATCACCAATTACATTTCTGTCAAAACATAATGACCATGTTTCTGCACCATCTGGTGCTGTAACATCTACTGAAACAACCATTCCAATTTCATTTAGTCTTGGTGTCAATTCTATAATAAACCTAGAATATAAATCTACATCTTCTTGTTTCATATTTTCAAAGTCTATGTTAATTCCATCTAAATCATATGTTACACAAGCATTTACAATTTGCTCTATAAGTTGTTTCCTTTTTTCATAACTATTCATAATTTCTGATGTAATCTCTAAACTTTCATTTGCTGCTGGTGCATTAGAAATCATTGGCCATATTCTATAACCATTATTATGTGCCCATTCAATATATGCTTCTCCACTTTCTCCAATGTTTTCTACAAAATTCCCTTCTTCATCGATATAGAAAAATGAAGGTGATACTACATTTACTCCATCTATTGTTGTACCTGTTCTGTCAGGTGCACTTGCTGATTCTGAATAATAATCCCATGTCATATTTATTTTGCCTTCTATTTGACTTTCTTCTGCCATATCTTCTCTTACTACATATTCATTTGCTAATTTACTTGTTTTTATATACCCAATTTTTCCATCTTCTGTCCTAATTTTAGAATATTTACCTTCTGAAGATATTACAATAACAGTATCACCTTTTTCTATCCTATCTACTGTTCTTGCTATAAAGTTAGTTGAAGATTTTACAGCTAAATTAGAAGTAACAATTGCTTTCTTTTGTTCTTTATCTAATGAATCCATTGTTATGATATCTGTTTCTTCTATACTCTCAATTTCTATATCATATACTTCTGTCATTTCTGAAATTGGTATATAAATAATCCCATCTACTTCAATAGCATGTGCAGATGTAGTTTTATCTGCTCCATTAATATTAATTACATTTTCGTCTAAACTAACTTCTGCAATTTTTTTATTATAAGTTGTAATAACTTTATTATTTTCTTCTTCTAAATAAATATATTTATCAAAAAAATTTGCAATATCATCTTCTGATAAATAAATTACGCCATCTTCTTGTATAATTTCATTTTTTAGGTTTGATGTAACATTATTATTATTAATAATTAAATTTGTTGTTGAGTTGCTATCTAATATAATATAATTGTTTGCTATCATTGCAATAATAAATAGTACAATAATTGCTATTATAATAATACCTGTCCTGATAATTACTTTTTTCTTCATTTCTATTTCTTCATTCGACATTCTCCTTGGTGTTTTTTTCATTTTTAGTACTTTTCCTAGTTCTCTTTTTCCTTTTCCCATATTTCTCTCCTTTGTTTTCCATTTTATTCTTACTTACTATACCATAAAAACTCTTTTCGTCAAATAGATTTTTATTTTTTTTTCATTTTTCTTAATTCTATCTTTTTTTCTGTCGGTATTCTATAAGACTCTACTGATTTTTGGATTGCCTTATTATATGTAAATGTATCAATTTTACATTTTTCTAAATAGCAAATTGTTTCTTCATAAAATTTAATACAGCAAATAGAAATTGCCCAAGCAATAGCCATTTGAACATAATATTCTTGACTTTTAATATTGTCCAAAATCTTGAAAATTTTATTTAAGTAATTTTCTGTTATATAATAATTTATTATCATAACAAGACCAAATCTAATTTCAAATGTTTTAGTTGATGTAAGATATTTTTGTAAAAAATCCCACATTTCCTCTGGGTATTTTTTTGTTATTTTTAAGTCACCACAAAATATATCACAAACTGCCCAATTATCTATTTTAGGTACAAATGTTTCTATATCTTTTTGTACATTTTTTATATCTTTGTTTTTTTCTAATCCAATAAGCATTCCTTGTAACATAATTTCTTCATAATATTCATTATCTATTTCTTTTAATAAAATATCAATGTTATATGTCTTTGATAATTTTTTTGCATAATTTCTTAAAACTGGCACTCTAACTCCTAATATGTTTTCTGTTCCTGGACATAATCCTTTTTGAAATTTTCTATAATCTTCATCTGCTAACTCTTTTAATCCTTGCTTTATTTTTTGTCTCATACATTTCTCCTTTTTAAGTATAGATTTTTTAGACATTTCTATTATATTTTATCATAAATAGGATTTCAATAGACTTCCTATTTTTTATTAAAACTTAATTTCGTATATTGCATATTTTTCATTTTATTTGTATACTAATTTATATAATAGCGAAAGGAGTTTTTATATGGAAGAAAGTGAAGTTAACAATATTCCTATTGAAAATAAACTTTTTGGAAAAACATTTTTCTGGATGTTTCTTGGTTTATTAGGTTCAGCATTAATTGCTTGGTATACATATGCTTCAGGATTATTTTTAGATATTCTACTAGAAGGAACTTTTTCTGGATTACTAATTATGGAAGTCGTTGCTGTACTATTATTTAGTCTATTATTTAGAAAACTACCTCCACTTGTCGTTGGCATTTTATATTTTGTATATGCAGCATTAAATGGTGTAACTTTATCTGTTATATTTGCTGTTTTTGAATTGACATCTATTATTACTTTATTTGTTGCATCTGCAGTTATTTTTGCTATTTTAAGTTTGATAGGCTATAAAACTAATAAAGATTTAAGTAGATGGGGAACATATTTAAGTATATTTTTAATTGTTGGACTTGTTCTTAGTGTTGTAAATTTAATTTTCTTTAGTAGCTCTTTATTTGATTTGATATTAGATTGGGTTATTTTAGCGATATTTTTTGGAGTTACAATTTATGATATTAATAAAATTAAATTATTACAATTAGAACCTAATATTGATCAAGAAAAAATATATATTTATTGTGCTATGCAATTATATCTTGATTTTATTAA
>CAYVCM010000076.1:0-8015 GCA_964449925.1 uncultured Clostridium sp. | reverse complement strand
CACGGTACCACCTTATTTATATAATCAATTGTTTTATTAGTAGAACAAATAATTATACATCTCTTTAAAGCCTTTAACGTTGCTTAAACGAATATTCTTACTGTAGTTTCAGAATATCAACAAAAAAGCTACCTTCCACCTACCATTATTTAAGAAGCTTTCAGCCGATGACTTCTTTTCTCTACAAATATGTGTAAATGTACTCCTCTTTTTTATTGTCTTTTTCTTTTATGTTAATATTATTACATATTTTTTTAGATTTGACAAGGGTTTTTTAAAATTTTATTCAGCTGCTCTTTTATATAACTCTATAAAATCTTCTTTTGTAACCTCTCTTGGATTTCCAGGTTTGCATGGGTCATTCATTGCTTTTTCTGCAAGCATTTCAAAATCCTCTTCTTTTGCTCCATAGTCTGTAATCTTTGTATCAATTCCAACAGTTTTACTTAATTCTGAAATCATCCATACAAATGTGTTAATAACATCTTGGTCATTTAAATGTTCTGCATCAGGTCTTCCAATATTCATTAAAATTTCTCTAAATCTTTGTGCAGTTGCTGGATCTTCGCCATTAAATCTCATAACTGTTGGAAGTAACATAGCATTTGCAATCCCATGAGGTGTATCATATACAGCTCCTAATTGATGTGCCATTGAATGTACAATTCCAAGTCCTACATTTGAAAATCCCATTCCAGCAACATATTGTGCCATTCCCATCATTTCAATAGCTTCTTCGTCTTTTTCATTAACTGCTGATGGTAAATATTTGAATATCATTTTTATAGCCTTCATATGAAACATATCTGACATTTCGTTATGTGCTTTTGTAATGTATCCTTCAATAGCATGTGTTAATGCATCCATTCCTGTTGCAGCAGCAAGACTTTTTGGCATTGATGCCATTAATTCTGAATCAATAATTGCTAAAATTGGAATGTCATTAGGGTCTACACATACCATTTTAATTTCTGCATCTTCGTCTGTTATAACATAGTTTATTGTAACTTCTGCTGCTGTTCCTGCTGTTGTAGGTAATGCAATAACAGGCATTCCTTTATTTGCTGTATCAGATGCTCCATTTAGTGATTTAATATCTGCTCTATCTGGGTTTGTCATAACTATTGAAATTCCTTTTGCTGTATCAATACTTGAACCTCCACCCACTGCTACAATTAAGTCCGCCTTAGATTTTTTACAAGCTTCTACACCATCTGTTACATTTTTAATTGTTGGATTTGGTTTTATTTCATCATATAAGTCATATGGGACATTTGCTTTATTTAATACTTCTTCGACTTTTGCTGTTACTCCAGCTTCTATTAATGATTTGTCACTTACTAAAAATACTTTTTTAAATCCTCTTTTTTGAATTTCTCCTGCAAGTTCTTCTCTTGCTCCTTTTCCAAAATATGATGTTTCGTTTAAAACAAATTTTACTGACATTTTATAATTCCTCCTTAATATATTTTTATTTATATTTTGTTATATATAAGTGATTTTTATATAACAAATTTATCCTTCTTGAAAATCTGATGGTATTTCAAATATACTATCATCAACATCATAAGATACATTTACAGTAATTAATTCTGATTCATCTTCCATAATAGTTTTAATGTATTTTAAATCATTTCCATCAAAATAAAATCTTGTATTTGTTTCTTCTTCTAATGGTTCTAGTTCTGTATTCATTAAGAAATATGATACACCTTTATATTCTTCATAACGATAAGTATTTCCATCAATTTCTTCTTCTCCTGTTTCTGGTTCTTGGCTTTGAATAATTTCATTTAATTCATTTTCTAATTCTCCAAATCCTATTGAATTATTTTCATATGTAAAATATTGATTACTGCTATATACTAATAAATATGTGGTGTCATCTTCTATGATTTGTGTTCTATGTGTTCCATTAAAGTAAGTATCAATATTTACAATATCACCTTTTCTAGATATTGTATTTATATTATTATCATCTAATTGAAATGTTATACTATAAGTTTCATTTTGTGTCATTGTTTCATACATACTTAATAAAGGATTTTCACTTATATATTCAGATATATTATCTTCAATAATATATACTATAATAGCAATGATAAGGATTGCTACAATTACACAAACTGAAATAAGAAATACTTTTTGCTTCATTTCCATTTTTGCTACTTTTTTTAAAGTTCCCATGCTTTCTTCTTCTTCCATATTGATTATCATTCCTTTCTCAATTATTTATCGAAAGATTTATTTAATGATTATTATAAATTTTGCACAATAATTAAAAATTCCCTATGTTATTATAATCAAATTATATCAATAATATTTTTTTATCTCAATAAAAAGAATAAAATGTAATATAAATGTAATAAAATAGTTGCTATCCATAGTAGTATTCTTTCACAAAACCCGCTTAAAATATATTATATATATCTCCACTTAAAGAATACTGCTCTGGACAACAACAAAAGAAAAAGGAACGATTTAATTCGCTCCTAATCTCCTAAACAAATTCCTATGTCTCTTGCTGTTTTTACTAGCTCATGATCCATTGTTACTAATCTTACATTACTTTCTGCTGTACCACCTTGAACAGCTCCTATTTCTTTGTTTTCTCCAACAACAATCTCTAATGGTACACAATCTAAATTTCCATTTTTTATAACTGTTAAAACTCCAAATTTTCCTTCCATTGCAAGTTCTACTGCCTTTGCTCCATATTTTGTAGATAATACTCTGTCATATGCTGTTGGTGTTCCTCCTCTTTGCATATATCCTAATATTGTACATCTTGATTCTAGACCTGTTAATTCTTGAAGTTTTTCAGCTACTCTTTTTCCTTCTCCTCCAAATTTAATGTTAATTCCTGCTTTATTGTCTATTCCTTCTGCTTCATGTGTTGTTTGTTCTTTGTCTATTGGATGTGCACCTTCTGAAACAACAACTACACTAAATCTTTTTCCATCTTTTTTTCTCTTATTTATTGCTTCTGCTGCTTTATTGATATCATATGGTATTTCTGGTATTAAAGCAACATCTGCTCCTCCTGAAATAGCAGATTCTAAAGCAATCCAACCTGCAAATCTTCCCATAACTTCTAATACCATAATTCTGTCATGTGTTTCTGCTGTTGTATGCAATCTATCAATTGCTTCTGTTGCCACATGAACTGCTGTATTATAACCAAATGTAACATCTGTACATGCAACATCATTGTCAATTGTTTTTGGTACACCAATTGTATTGATTCCTTTTAAGAATAAGTCTCTTGCAGATTTTTGTGTACTATCTCCACCTAATGTAAATATACAGTCAAATCCTGCTTCTTTTACATTTTTTACACATTGGTCTGATAAGTCTTCATATGTAACTGTTCCATCTTCATGTTCTACTTTATAATGAAAAACAATTGCATTTGTAGAAGAACCTATAATTGAACCACCTTTTGGTAAAATTCCTGAAGCTATTTCATTTCCATCTAATCGAATATAATTGTTGTTTACAAGTCCCCTGTATCCATCAATATATCCATAACATTCAATTCCATTTGTTTCACATGTTTTTTTAATCGCTCTAATTACTGCATTAAATCCTGATACATCTCCACCATTTGCTAGTATTGCTACTTTTTTCAACATAAAAAATCCTCCCTTTCTCTTGTTAGTCCATTTATTATTATATCAATAATATTTTAAATTACAAGTTTTTAAAAAAAATTTTTTTATTGTACAGAAATAATTAAAACTTATCTTGCTTTATATAACATATTTTTTTATTATTTTAAAATTCCCAAAAATTGTTTTCACAATTTTTGGGAATCTTAGTGTTGAATTTTCAACACTTTTTAATATTTACCACCAATCTGATCTTCTCCTCGGTGGAGGAGGTGGTGGTGGTGGCCAATGAGGTCCTGGTTCTGGTCTTGGTCTTGGAACAGGTCGCCTTCTTGGTTCATGTTCACCTGGTCTTCCTGGTTCTCTTATTTCTCCTGGCCTTCCTGACCGAAGCATCATAAATATGCCTCCTTTCAACTTTAAACAATGTTTATTGTATACCAATATATTATATTACATCTAAAGTTAAATTTCAATGTTTCCGAAACATGTTATCAAAGACATTAAACTATTGCAAAAGTTAATTCACCTTTTACTGCTACTTTTCCATCAACAGTTGCTAATGCTTCTCCAATTCCAATTGGACCTTTTCTTTTAATAATTTTTACTTCTAATTTTAGTCTATCACCTGGAACAACTTGTTTTTTAAATCTTAATTTATCAATTCCACCAAAAAGTGCATTTCTTCCTTTATTCTCTTCCATAGAAAGAATTGCTACTGCACCAGTTTGAGCTAAAGATTCTACTATCAAAACACCTGGCATAATTGGGTTGCCTGGAAAATGTCCTTTAAAATAATATTCATCTTCACTAACATTTTTATATGCTATTGCACTTTCTCCTGGTGTATATTCTTCCACTTCATCAATCATTAAAAAAGGTTCTCTTTGTGGGATAATCTCTTTAATTTGTTCTTTATCTAACATTACCTTAACCTCCATTTTTATTTAGCTTTATATATCTATCTTATTTAATTTTAAATAAAGGCATTCCATATTCTACAACATCTTCATTTTTAACACAAATTTCTACAATCTCACCATCAAATTCAGATTCAATTTCATTCATTAATTTCATTGCTTCTACAATACATACAACTTGTCCTTTTGAAATTTTATCTCCAACCTTTACAAAAGGATCTTTGTCAGGTGCAGAACTTGCATAAAAAGTACCAACCATTGGGGATTTGATTATTTTATAATTTTCATTTTCATCTTTTGTTTCGTCTACTGGTATTATTTCTTTACTTTCTTTAGGTTTAACCACTGGTACAGATATTGGTGCACTTGCTTCTATTACTTGTGGTTCCAAAATAACTTCCTTTTTTTCGCTTTTTTTCATGCTAATTTTAACACCGTCTGGAAATTCGATTTCTAATTCTTCTAGTTTAGAATTTCCCATGTCGTCCATTAACTTTTTAATTTCTTTATAATCCATATTTTACCTCCTTGAATAAATAGATTTTTATGATTATTTGTATTTTAACATGTTACAATTTCTTTTTCAACAATAGAATAAATATCAAGCATTTTATCGCTGATATCTATTCGCTGATAAGTTTTATTTATTATTATCCTTCATATTTTTTTAGTAAAATACTACTATTATGTCCACCAAATCCTAAAGAATTTGACATAGCATATTTTACATCTATATTTCTTCCTTCATTTGGAACAATATCTAAATCACATTCTTCATCTGGTACTTTATAATTTATTGTAGCAGGAACAAAACCTTCTTCTATTGCTTTTGCACATATAACTGCTTCTACGCCACCTGCTGCTCCTAATAGGTGTCCTACATGTCCTTTAGTAGAACTTACCATAACTTTTTTAGCAGCTTCTTCTCCTAATGCTGTTTTAACAGCTTGTGTCTCACAAGCATCATTTAAATGTGTTGATGTACCATGTGCATTAATATATGTAATTTCTTCTGGTTTTACACTTGCTTCTTCCATTGCAATTTTCATGGCTCTTGCGCCACCTTCTCCACCTGGAGCAGGTGATGTAATATGATATGCATCAGATGTTGCACCATATCCAACTATTTCTGCATAAATTTTAGCTCCTCTTTTTTTAGCATGTTCTAGTTCTTCTAAAAGAATAACTCCTGCACCTTCTCCCATAACAAATCCATTTCTTTCTTTGTCAAATGGAATGCTTGCTCTTGTTTTGTCTTCTGATTTTGATAGTGCTTTAATGTTTGTAAAACCAGCTATACCAAGAGGTGTAATACTAGCTTCTGTTCCTCCTGCTAATATAATATCTTGATATCCATGTTTTATCATTCTAAAACTTTCACCTATGCTATGTGTAGCTGAAGCACAGGCTGTTACCATTGCAATAGATTCACCTTTTGCTCCAATATCAATTGCTACATTTCCAGTTGCCATATTAGGTATTCCCATTGGAATATACATTGGAGATACTCTATCAGGCCCTTTTGTCATATATTTGCCATGTTCTTCTTCTGTTGTACCAATTCCTCCAATACCTGATCCTATAATAATTCCTACTCTTTCCATGTTTTCTGTTTCTTTATCTAGTCCACTATCTTTCCAAGCTTCTCTAGCAGCTACTACTGCATATTGTGAAAATTCATCTAGTCTTTTTGCCTCTCTTCTGTCAAAATAATCTTCTGGATTAAAGTTTTTTACTTCTGCTGCTAACTTAACCTTAAAATCTGTTGTATCAAATTTTGTAATTTCATCAATACCACATTTTCCTTCTTTAATACCATTCCAAAAATCTTTTGTATTGTTTCCTATTGGAGTTACAGCTCCTAATCCTGTAATAACAACTCTTCTTTCCATTTTTTATCTTCCTTTCATCTTTCTAACATATTTAAGTTTATTTTAAAACAAATTCAAAGTAGTATATTGTGCATTTTTGATATTAAATTCAAACTGGAGGCATACTATTTGTATGTTGAAGTTTGGATTTAATATCAAAAATGTGCAAGATGCTACTTTTAATTTGTTTTTACATTACCATTCCACCATCAACATTAATAACTTGTCCTGTTATATAGGCACTTTCATCTGAACCTAAAAAATAAATTAAATTTGCTACTTCTTTTGTTGTTCCCATTCTTTTTAATGGAATTTGATTATGTATATTTTCTTTTACTTCATCTGATAATACAGCTGTCATATCTGTTTCTATAAATCCAGGTGCTACTGCATTTGCTCTAATATTTCTTGAAGCTAACTCTTTTGCTACACTTTTAGTAAATCCTATGATTCCAGCTTTTGATGCTGCATAATTACATTGTCCTGCATTTCCTGCAACACCGACAACAGATGATAAATTAATAATACTACCTTTTCTTTTTTTCATCATATATCTTGTAACTATTTTTGTGACAATATATGTTCCTTTTAAATTTACTTCTATAACTTTGTCAAATTCTTCTTCACTCATTCTCATTAATAAATTGTCTCTTGTAATTCCTGCATTATTTACTAAAACATCTATTGACCCAAATTCTTCTATTGCTTTTTTTACTAGTTCTTCTATTGCTTCTTTATTTGTCACATCTGCTTGCATGATAAGTGCTTTTGCACCTTTACTTTCAAATTCAGATTTTAATTCTTCTACATTTGTTTTACTTGAAGTATAGTTAATTACTACATTATACCCTTCCTCTGCAAATTTTAGTGCAACTTGTTTTCCAATTCCTCTTGAAGCACCTGTTACAAATACAGTTTTGTTTTCTTCCATCTTTCTTCTTCCTTTCTTATATTAAAGATTTATATTTTTATTGTAGTTTATTCATGAACTTTACTTAGTTTTTTTATTTATATTTGTTTTTCTAAGTAATTTTGTAAACTTTCCAAACTATTTATATTAAAAGTTTTTGCTTCTTTATTATCTTTTTTTATAAATCCTGTCAAGGTTCTACCTGGTCCAATTTCAACATATTCTTCTACTTGTTCTTTTTCCATTAATTGGATTGCTTTATCAAACCTTACTGGACTTATAATATGGTTTGACAAAATTTCCTGCATATTGTCGTTTTTTGTATAGTATGTACCATCAATATTTTTTATTACTTTTGCGTTTGTATCATAATTAAAAGAAATATTAGTTAATTCTTTTTCATATGCTTCTTTTGCTTTTTCTAATTTTATTGTATGGAATGGACCACTTGTATTTAATTTTAATGCTCTTTTAGCTCCTTGTGCTTTTAATGTTTCCATTGCCTCATTAATGGCATCTTCTTGCCCTGATATAACTGTTTGTACACTACAATTATAGTTTGCAACAACTATGAATTTATTTTCTTTAGAAATCTCTTTGCAAACTTCTTCTATTTTTTTAGAATCTAAACCAATAATAGCTGCCATTGAAAATTTTTCATCTGGTAAAAGATTTCCCATATAATATCCTCTTTTTTGGATTA
>CAYVCM010000075.1:0-8104 GCA_964449925.1 uncultured Clostridium sp. | reverse complement strand
CAAAAGAAGAATTAGATGAGATGTCAAAATCAGAAAAAGAGGCATATTTAGCAGAAATGAGATTAAGGTATATAAGAGATAAAAATGCAGAACAAGATTTAGCAGAAGAAAGAGGTTATGAAGCTGGAAAAAAAGCTGGAGAAGAAGCTGGAAAAAAAACTGTAAAAATTGAAATTGCCAAAAAGATGATAGAACAAAATATGGATATAGAAACTATAATTTTAATTACAGAATTAGAAAAAAAAGAAATTGAAAAATTAAAATTGCAAATGAAAAATTAATTATTGATGCTAAGATAAATTAGTATAAAAAACGCAAAATGTATTGTAAAGTAATGTAAGTACAATTTGCGTTTTTTTGTTGAATAAGAAACTACATGAAACTTTTTGATTTCGCAATACAAAGTGAAAATAAATATTTTATTTTCAAAAGAAAATTGCTTTTCCTATTCAACAAAAAATAATAATGCACAAAAAAATTGCATAGCAATTTTTTGCGTCGACAAATCTTTACGCTTCTTTGAGAACTTAAATATATGTAGTTAATTTAGAAAAGTAAAGAAAAGTTCTCACGAAGCGAGATTTGTCCATTGGAATTTTCTTCTTTTTATTAATTTCATAAAAAAATAAAAAACAGACATACTAATAATACAAAACAAAAAAGGAGGAAATTAAAAAAATGAAAAAAATATGTAATGCATTACTTATTTTATCAATATTATTCACTTTTATACTATTAATACAAACAAATTCAGTACAAGCAGCAGCATTAGATGATATAGCTATCTCTACTGACAAAGACACTGTAAACCCAGGAGAAACCGTGACATTAACTATCAATTTTGGAAAATCATTAGGAGCCTATACATTTGATATAGCGTATGACAATAGTTTACTAGAATATGTAGAAACAAATGGAGGAACAGCAAGTGATAATGGAACAAGAGTAAGAGTTGTATTTTATGACTCAACAGGAGGAACTAATCCAAGGGAAAGTATGACAATTACCTTTAAAGCAAAAGAAGGAATACTAACATCTAATCCAACAGATTTAGCAGTAACAGCAGAAGGTTTATCTAATGCAGATGCAAGTGAAAATTATGATGATATTACAACTGCATTAGAGAAAAATATAGTAGTAGAACCAAACTATGAAGCATATACATTTGATTTAACTTATACTGGTTCACCAATTGTAAATGAAGAAAAAGAATTGATACTTTCTTTAACTTCTAGCATGGGGAAAAATTATGACCATGCCAGAATTATAGCAGAAGCCACAACACCTGATGGTGGAAATGTACAATTAAAAGGAACTGATGAAACACAAACAGAATATGACTTAATTGATAGTGGTTGGGGTGATCCATCTGGATATGCAATAGGTGGAGAAAATGTAAATAAAACTCTAAATTTAATAGGTATATTTGATAAAGCAGGAGAATACACAATCACTTTTAAATTAATTGATAGAGATTCATCTGATGCAATTATAGCAGAAAATAGCTTTACCATTACAGTAACAGACACAGAGATATTACCATCAGAAGAAGAAACAACAGAAGATAATACAGAAGAAGAAACAAGTAATGAACAAACAACAACAGAAGAAAATTTACCAACTCAATTACCAAAAACAGGTATAAACATATATATTCCAATAGCAGTTACTATCATAGCTGTGATAAGTATTTTTATATATGTAATAACAAAAAAGAAAAACGATTAAAAGGATAGAGTTTGAAAACAAAAAACAAGAAAAATTATATATATGTAATTATATTTGTAATAATCATAATAATAACTATAGGTATTTTCAGTAAAAAATATATACTAAAAAAGGAAAATAATATTATAGAAAAAAATATTGAAACTAGTTTTGTAAGCACACAGAATACAACAGAGGGGAAAAATGAAGAAGAAATAAGTAATACTACACAAAGCGAAAATTCCGATACTGAAACAGAAAAGATTGAAACAACTTATAAAGGATATTCTGTTATAGCAAAATTAGAAATACCAAAAATTAATTTAGAAACATATGTGATTTCAGAATATAGTGAACAAGCATTAGGCGTATCTGTTACAAAATTTTATGGTGGTAATCCAAACGAAGTAGGTAATTTTTGTATAGCAGGGCACAACTATATTACCAAGAATATGTTTCATGATATAAAAAAATTATCAAATGACGATATAATTTTATTAACAGATTTAGAAGGAAATAAAGTAGAGTATAAAGTGTATGAGATGAAAACTGTAAGTCCAAGTGAAACAGATTGTTTGTCTCAAAAAACAGATGGAAAAGTAGAATTAACTTTAATTACTTGTACAACAGATTCTTCCAAAAGAATTATTGTAAAAGCAGTTAAAGTATAAACCTTGTTAAGCTTAGTTTTTGATATAGTAATGTCAAGAAATGAGCTTAAAGCTACATAAAGGGTTACTACTTAGGCTTAATTTATAGTAGAAGTGTGGGATATATTATTTTAAATTTCATAAATTCCTCGGCTCAATACGATATTTAAGAATTTGTAACATCATTTTTTGAGCCTCTTTCACTCAGACCCTCTCGCAAGCTCGAGTACCGTGAACATCCCTCAAAAAATTATTAACAAATTCTAAAACATCTCCAATCACATTCGTCATTTATTCAATTTAAAATAATATATCCCACACTTCTACCATAAACTAAGCCTAAATAGTAACCATAAAAGGAGCAGTTTATGATAAAGAAAATTTTGATATATGGGATATTTATTGTTTTTATAATTTTTTTAATAATATATGTATATAGTCAAAGAGAAGTAGAAGCCACGGCAATTATCGATGGTATCGAAAATTTTCCAGAAAGTTATCAAGGGTACTTAGAAGAATTACAAAAAAATCATCCTAATTGGACATTCACGGCATTATATACAAATTTAGACTGGGAAGATGTTATAGAAAATGAAAATATTTTTGGTAAAAATTTAGTTCCCAAATCTTATTCTGATAATTGGAAAAACACTAACTCTGGGGAATATAATGTAGAAGTAGATTCAGGTTGGGTGGACTGTTCAAAACAAGCATTATTATATACTATGGATCCAAGAAATTTTTTAAATGAAGTAAGAATATTTCAATTTGAAGAATTATCTTTTAATAGTCTGACTAATTCAGTTGATGGTATTGAAAAAATCTTATATGGAACAGAATTTTATAATCAAATTGTTAGTTATATAACATCAAGTGGAAATACAGTAACTATGAGTCAGAAATATTCAGATTTAATATATAACGCAGGTGTTACATCAAAAGTGAGTGCATATCATTTAGCTTCTAGAATTAAACAAGAAGTAGGACCATTTTTATCACATAGTTCAATAAGTGGGACTGTATCTGGTTATGAAGGGTTATACAATTTTTACAATATAGGTGCGACAAGTTCTGCAGAAGCAATGGGAGCAATTATAAATGGATTAAAATATGCAAAAGATGGAAATGGTGCTAGTGAAACAACCAAAACAAAATATCTTATTCCTTGGAACACAAAAGAAAGAGCCATAACAGGTGGTGGAATCTTTATTGGCTCTAGTTATATAAATATAGGACAAAATAACATTTATTTACAAAAATTCCATGTAAGTGATACAAACAATGGTGAACTTTTTTGGCATCAATATATGACAAATGTATTAGCACCATATAGTGAATCTAGTATTATTTATAAAGGATATGCAAATAGTGATTTATTAGATACTAGCATCAATTTTATTATTCCGATATATAATAATATGCCAGAAATTCCAGAAGAAAGTCCATCGATTGATTCTTCTGATTATGAAGAAGATGATACAAAAGTATATGCAAATGTACAAACAACATTAAATGTAAGAAGTGGACCAAGTACAAGTTATGAAGTAATAACTACTATTTCCAAAAATGAAGTTATGACAAGAATTGCAAAAGGAAAACAAACTGGAGAACTATGGGATAGAGTTATTTTAGAAAATGGTATTGTAGGATATGTATTTCAAAACTATGTAGAAGAATTACCAGAATTTGAGATAGAAGAAATACAAATATCTGTTGATAATTCAGTAATTCAAAAAAATGAAATTTGTAAATTGAATGTACAAATTTATCCAGAAGAAGCAGTAGAACAAGCAATAGAATATATTTCTAGCGATGAAAGTATTGTAAAAGTAGACTTATATGGGAATATATATGGTATATCTTCTGGAAGTGCAACTATAACGGTAAGGTCAATTTCTAATGGTGTAGAAGCAAGTATAAATATAGAGGTATATAGCAAAGTCACAGGCCTAGAATTAAATGTGGAAAATATTACATTACAAGAAGGTGAAACTTATCAAATATTAGCTAATATTGAGCCAGATGATGCAAATAATAAAACTATAAAATATATTTCTGAAAATGAAGAAATAGCAAATGTCACTGAAACAGGATTAATAACAGCAAATATATCTGGGAATACAACTATAAAAGTTTACTCAGATGAAGACGAAAATATTAATAAATCTATTACAATAAATGTAATAGAAAAAATCTCAGAAGAGGATTTGAATTTTAGTTCAAATATAAAAATTGATGGAAATGAAATAACAGGGATTAATGCACAAAATCAAACAGTAGAAAAATTCTTAGAAAATATATTTATAAGTGAAAAATATTCATTACAAATTGTAGATAATTCTGAAAATATTCTAGAAAATGAAGATTTAGTAGGAACAGGTTCAAAAGTACAGGTGTTTTTGAATAATGAAGATAAAACATTGGTATGTGAATATGTAGTTATTATCTATGGAGATGTTGATGGAAATGGAAAGATAAATAGTGTAGATTTGTTAAAATTGCAAAGGCATATATTAGAAATAGAGGAATTAGATTTTATAGCTCGAAAGGCAGGAAATATTAATAAGGATGGAAAGAATCCGACATCTAGAGATTTATTGTTAATACAAAGACATATATTAGGATTACAATTAATAGAACAATAGTTACTATCTAAAGCTATTTCTTAATTGGAAGGTATTTCATAAATTATTTGTTACTCGGCTCAATACGGAATTTTAGAATTTCTAAAATAATTTTATGGCACCCTTCCAAACACAAGGTTTGAACTCTTTCCATAAAATTATTAAGAACTTCTATCATTCCTCCAATCACATTCGTAACAAAATAATTTATGAAATACCTTCCAATTAAGAAATAGTATTGAATAGTAACGAACAATAAATTATTAATAAAGAAAGGTGAGTGTTTTGAAAAAAGTAATAATCTTTTTAATGTTATTTTTTGTTACAATAACATATTCAATTAGTATTGCAGTAGAAAATGAGACACAAGATAATATATATTTAAATATATCAAGAACAGAAATGCAAGTTGATGAAGAATTAAGTTTTACTATAAATTTAGCAAACATGGAAGTAGGGGCATATGATATCTGCATTAATTTTGATGAAACATTATTTGAATATATTTCGGGACCTGAAAATACCAATGTTATAAATGGTAAAATTATAACATCATGGTATGATGATACTGGAGGTAACAATACAAAGCAAAATTGTGAATTGGTTAAATACACATTAAAATCCAAAAGTATAGGAAATAGTTTAATAGCAATACAAGGAGAATTCTATAATGAACAAGGTGTAGAAGTAGGAACATTAACAGATGGAATAGAAATAATTTTAAGTGAGGATGAAGAAACTGAAATAATTGAAATTTCAGAAGAAAGTGAAGTGGCAAGTAATAATTCTAATCTAAAAATATTAAGATTAAATCATGAAGGAATTACACCAGTATTTTCTTCAGATATTACAGAATATTACTTTTTAACAGAAAATCTAGATTCTTTAGAAGTAACAGCAATTCCAGAAAATTCAAATGCACAAGTTAGTATAGCAGGAAATACAAATCTAAAAGATGGTTTAAATATAATTTCTATTGAAGTGATTTCAGAAGATACAACAAGCAAAACAGAATACACAATATTGGTAACCAAAACAAATGACTTAGAAAAAGCAAATGCCAATTTAGAAACTCTAGCTATTGAAAATGTAACATTAGAACCAGAATATATAAATGATATTTATCAATATGATGCGACTGTATCAAATACAACAGAAAACTTAAATATTTTAGCAATTGCAGAAAAAGAAAATGCAAATGTACAAATAATAGGAGGTTCAAACTTAAATTATGGAGATAATGAAGTCATTATAAATGTAATAGCTGAAAATGGATATACAACTAAAAAATATGTAATAAATGTATATAGAAGAAATGAGGAAGAACAAAAGTTGGCAGAAGAGGAACAGCAAATAAATATTCAAAGGTTGAGTGCTATATTAGGTGAAGAAAATGAAGAATATGACCAAGAAGCCAATAGTAATGAGCTAATTGAAGAAGTAAAACAAAACAAGTGGATAGTTATTATATTAATCGTTTTGATAATTGCTATTTTAGGTATTGTTGTATATAGAATAAAATTGGCAAAAAAGGAAAAGAATAATAAATAAATTCAAAAAAAAGTATTTACGAATTGTTACTAACTTGATATAATGCTAGTGTAAATATGGAGGTGATAAGTATGAAATATAGATGTATGGCATGTGGATATATTTATGATGATGAAGCAGAAGGTGTAAAATTTGAGGATTTACCAGAGGATTGGGTTTGTCCTTTATGTGGAGTTGGAAAAGATATGTTTGAGAAAGTAGAAGAATAATTTAAAACTTGTATACAGTAGTTTTGTATACAAGTTTATTTCATCTTTGTGGACCTTTTTTAGGTCTTCCTGAATTTTTCTGTAATTTTATATCTAAAGGTGGAGGATTAAACTTAAGCGTTTTCCTAAATTGATCTTCAGAACCATTACCAGAAAAAGTACTAGCAACTTTAATATTTTGTTCAAATCGTTTAGCAAAATAATACATATATTTATTTGCCTTATCTTTGTCTTTAGGAATTATAATAATTTTACCGTTTCTTATTAATAGAATCTCTATAAGCTTTCATTTCATCTTTTAAAGATTGAGGAGAATCTTCCATAATACCAATCATCATACTATCATCAAGGGCTTGTTTAAACATAGAAATATCGTTTTCTCCATTACCAATACACATATATCCAAATGGTGGTTTTAAAGCAGAAACCATCAATTTTACAGCATTTCCTTTATTAATGTTTTTATCTGCAATATCTAATCTGTAATGGTCATAACTTGCAGTTGGAAATTTTGTAGCACCTATATCACTCCAAAAATTCGAATTAGCCATATTGTTTGACATATCTTCCATTAATGATTTATTTCCTGCTAATGTAATTTTAGTAATTTCTGGAATCATTTCTAGTAAGGAATCAATATTATCACTATATTTTACAGTTGGATTTTTCATATAATAATTTTGAACATCTGGATGATTAAGAGCATAGATAAACTCACCATCTGTTAAT
Organism: uncultured Clostridium sp.; assembly: GCA_964449925.1. Lineage (GTDB taxonomy): Bacteria > Bacillota > Clostridia > TANB77 > CAG-508 > CAG-269. The sequence continues at coordinate 634 of CAYVCM010000075.1, read as the reverse complement.
CGAATCATTTGTGGATCTCCACCTTTTTCCACAAAATCATTTATAACATTTCTTATCCTTTGAGAGTCTATACCTGTTCTTAGTAAAAATTCTTTTTGCTTTGTAGAATAAATATTAGCACCATTATCTCCAATTAATATTTCTGGAATTCTTAAATTATGTTCTTTTAAGCTACTATAAATATCACCAACTGTTCTTCCAGTTATTGGAACAACTAACCCATTCATAGTAGAAATTAAATTCAATACATGATTTAATTTTGGGTCTTCTAAATTTAGTGTCCCATCTTTGTCTGTAAATATAATAAATGATGGATGTTTAACTTGAAGATTTTTGTCCATAATCAGCCTTCTTTCTCTGTTTTTTTAAAATAAAAATAAATTGGAAAGCCATAAGAGTTTTTTAGTTCTTAGCTTTCTGTAAATTTGTTCTGCGCCAATTTTACATTAATAAAAGTGCAATTGTTAGAGCAAAGCAACTTTTATATAATAGGGAAATATTACTTTTTTGTTATATAAAAAATGGGCTTATGAATTTAGCCCATATAAATCTCCATCAACTAAAAGTTTGGCTCTTTTAGCAGTTTTTTCATCAGAATGTAATGCATTTTCTAAGAAGTCAGGATGATTAATTA
>CAYVCM010000074.1:3968-8286 GCA_964449925.1 uncultured Clostridium sp. | reverse complement strand
TTTATATAATTTTTATAATACAAATGATGATTTTTTGCTCCGTCCCCAAATCATCGCTTGTTCTGTCCCTAAATCATCACCGTTCCCCAAAAATGTCTCAAAAAGAAACGTCCCCAATGAGACAAAAATGATAGTCCCTAACATTTCACTACAAATATTGCTTTAATCTTTCAACATTATTTTCTTGAAATTGAATAAAATTTGTTAAAATATTCTTAATATTATCAGTAGTCTCAGGATTATGATTCAACAATTTAACACCCTCAATAATCCCCATATTAGTTCCCTTAATTAGCATTTCAGCAATTTTAGAATCAGAATCATCTGTCATTGTACTAATTTGAACATCAAACCAACCCATCATTTTTTGAGCAGGATTCAACTCTTTTGGAAATTCTTCGTATTTTCCAAGTTCACTATTTACTTCATTTAAAATAGTATTATATTGATTATATTCAGATTGCAAATCATCTTTTAACTGTTCATCTGTTACTTTTTCTGCAATAGAAGAAATAGAATCCATTCCCATCTTAATGCCTTTATTAATTTCATTTAAAATATATTCAGGTCTATTCATTTTTTACCTCCTTAAAAAATACTTTTGAAAATATTTTTCTAAAATTAGTATGTACAAATAATTAAAAAATATGTTGGAAAATGATATATGAATAAAAAATAAAAAAGAGGAAAAAATGTACATATAAAAATAAAGATAGGAGTGAAAAAAATGGAAGAAATGGTAAATAAGTTAAATGAATTTTTATCAGATTTAAATGTTTTTTATAGAAAATTACAAAATTATCATTGGAATGTTAAAGGAAAAGATTTTTTTGTACTACACGAAAAATTAGAAGAATATTATGATAAAATCAATGAAGAAATAGATGAAATTGCAGAGCATATTTTAACATTAGATAAACAACCTTTGGGAACTATGAAAGATTATTTAGAAAAGACATGTATTGAAGAAGCTCAAAATGCTAAAATAGAAGGAGAGATTATTTTAAATAAAGTATTACAAGATTTTGAAACATTATTACAAAAAGTAATGTGTATTAAAAAGTTAGCTGATGAACATCATATTTATGCTACTTCTAGTTTGATGGACGATTATATTTTAGAATATAGTAAAATTATTTGGATGTTAAAACAACACAAATAAAAAGTTAAAGTTCAAAGTTAAAGTAATGTATCCTCACACCTTGCTACCAAATTAACTTTGAACTTTAATATAAAAAGAAAAAATGTTCGCAAAAAGTATTGACAATTTTTAAAAATGTGGATACAATAAAGGCGAACATTCTTTTAGTATTATTTTTAAAAAGAAAGTAGAGGATTGAATTATGATAGCATCTTTACATATAAAAAATATAGGTATTATTGAAGACTTAAGTATAGACTTAAATAAAGGATTAAATGTATTAACAGGAGAAACTGGTGCAGGAAAAACACTAATTATTGATTCTCTTCAAATTATATCAGGAGGAAGATTTTCAAAAGAAATGATTAGGAAAGGTGAAAGTCATTCTTTTGTAGAAATGTGTTTGTATTGTCCAAAAAATGAAAATGCAATAGAAGGAAATATTATTGTTTCAAGAGAAATTAATGCAAATGGCAAAAATATGTGTAAAATAAATGGCAGAATGGTAACTGTAAATGAATTAAAAGAATTTATGAAACAATTTATAGAAATTCATGGGCAACATGATAACCAAAATTTATTAGACAATAAATTACATTTGCAATATTTAGATGGATTTATAGGAAAAGATATTTTAGAAAAGGATAAGGCACAATATCAAGAACTATATCAACAATACTTAAAAATAAAAGAAGAATTAAAACAAAATTATGGAGATGACAAAGAAAGGCAAAGAAAATTAGATTTGTTAAAATATCAAACAGAAGAAATAGATGAGGCAAACTTAAAATTAGATGAAGAAGAACTATTAGAGGATAAAAGAAAAATATTTTCAAATTCAGAAAAAATAGTAGAAAGCTTAAATGAAGCAGATAGCTTATTATCTGAAAATATTGTAGATAATCTAAGTATGGCAATTCGTGTATTAGAAAAAATAGAAAATATTGATAAAAAATATGAAAATGCAAGTAATAGTTTAAAAAGTTCATATTATGAATTACAAGAATTAGCAAGAGATATTAGTAATTATAAAGAAGATATATATTTTGATGAAGAAGAAAGAAATAATATAGAACAAAGACTAGATATCATTTATTCTTTAAAAAGAAAATATGGAAATAGCATTAAAGAAATATTAGCATATAATAAAGAAGTCAAACAAGAAATTGAACATATAGAAAACCTAGAAGATTACAATAAAAAATTAAAAGTAGAATTAGAACAAATCGAAAAAGAAATGAATATACTAGGTAAAAAAATACATCTTATAAGAAAAGAATATGCCCAAAAATTAAGTGAAGAAATTAAACAAGAATTGCTTGACTTAGAAATGAAAAACGCAAAAATAAATGTGAAAGTAGAATATACAGAAAATGCATTTTATAAAACAGGAAAAGATATTGTTACATTTTATATTACAACAAACTTAGGAGAAGACGAAAAAGAATTGTCTAAAATTGCATCTGGTGGAGAAATGTCAAGAATAATGCTAGCTATAAAAAAAGTATTGGCAGATACAGATAGCACACCTGTTTTAATATTTGATGAAATTGATACAGGTATTAGTGGTAAAGCAGCTAATGCAGTAGCAACGAAATTAAAAGCAATTGCTAAAATTCATCAAATATTATGTATCTCACATTTACCAAATATTGCAGCAACTGCAGATTATAATTACTTTATTAGTAAACATATTGTAGAAAATAGAACAAAAACACAAGTAAAACTATTACAAGAAAATGAAATAATAGAGGAAATTGCTAGAATATCTTCAGGTGAAATAAATGAAACAACATTACAATATGCTTCTGAACTAAGAAATAGAAAGGCTAGTTAAAGAATAAACAATATATTAAGTCTTATAGATTGATTTTAAACCTTTTTTCAAAAAAATATATTAAAAAACACAGTATATGATAGAAGCCTTGATGTTACAATTTAAAAATTGTATAGATTTCAATAAAATGTAAAAAATGTATATATATAACTAAAATATTTTAGAGCATAAGCTCAAAGAAAGGAGAATATAATGAAAAAAAATTCATTAATTAAAAGTGTAGAGGCAATTGAAATTTTAGATTCAAGAGGAAATCCTACTATACAAGTAGAGGTTGTAACAGAAGAAGGAATATGTGGAATAGCGTCTGTCCCATCAGGTGCTTCAACAGGAAGTTTTGAAGCTGTTGAATTGCGTGATGGAGAAAAAGGCCGTTATCAAGGAAAAGGATGTCAAAAAGCAGTAGAAAATGTAAATAAAAAAATTAGCAAAAAAATAATAGGGATGAATGTTTTTGAACAAAGAAAAATAGATGAAGAAATGATAAAATTGGATGACACATTAAACAAATCAAATTTAGGTGCAAATGCTATTTTAGGTGTTTCATTAGCAATAGCAAAAGCTGCAAGCAATTCTTTAGGAATAGAATTGTATAAATATATTGGTGGAATTCAAGCAAAAGAATTACCAGTTCCTATGATGAATATACTAAATGGTGGAAAACATTCAGAGAATAATGTTAGTATACAAGAATTTATGATAATGCCTGTTGGGAATATTACTTTTGCAGAAAGATTAAGAAGAGGAGCAGAAATTTATCATACATTGAAAAAAGTATTAAAAGAAAAAGGCTTTGATGTTGGTGTAGGAGATGAAGGTGGATTTGCTCCAAACCTAGAAAGTGATGAAATGGCATTAGATGTTATTATAGAGGCAATACAAACAACAGGATATGAACCAGGAAAAGATATTGCTTTGGCATTAGATGTTGCTAGTACAGAAATGAAAGAAGAAGCAAATAAAATCGGAAAAGACGGTTATTATTTCTGGAAAACAGATATATTTAAGTCAAATAAAGATATGATAGAATACTTAGTAGAGTTATGTGATAAATATCCAATTATATCTATTGAAGACGGCTTATCAGAAGAAGATTGGGACAATTGGCAAATACTAACAGAGAAATTAGGAGAAAAAATACAATTAGTAGGAGATGACCTATTTGTAACAAATATGTCTAGATTGAAAAGAGGTATTGATAAAAAAGTTGCAAATGCTATTTTGATTAAGCCAAACCAAATAGGAACATTGACAGAAACATTAGATACAATTCAAATGGCAAAAGAAAATGGATATAAAACAATTATTTCTCATAGATCTGGAGAAACTGAAGATACTAC
>CAYVCM010000074.1:0-3868 GCA_964449925.1 uncultured Clostridium sp. | reverse complement strand
AAAATGGATATAAAACAATTATTTCTCATAGATCTGGAGAAACTGAAGATACTACAATTGCAGATATTACAGTTGGTGTAAATGCTATGCAAATAAAGACAGGTGCACCTTGTAGAACAGATAGAGTTGCGAAATATAATAGATTATTAAAAATTGAGAGTGAATGTTAAATATATTTGAAAAAAAGTCCCAACTAGGAATCTTCCTACTGGGACTTTTTAAATTATTTCATATTTTTATTTAATAAATGAAATTTAATAAATGTATAAATAACTGCTCCAATAACAATTACGAATACGGCAATAATTACTGTTGTACCAGCTGCTGGTAATGTAGTGGCTGGTTCTGTTAATTTTAAAGTAGGAGTTATATCAGAACTTTCTTCTGATTCTTTACCATAAAAATCCGTATAAGAAAGAGTTACATTTTCATTAGTATCTAAAATTTCACCAACGATTTCGCTATCAAAATCTTCTTTTAAAGTTAATGTATATTGAACTGTTGCTGTTTCTCCTGGTTGCAATTCAGAAATTGTCCATGTAATAGAATTGGTTTCTGTATCTACTTCAGATGATATTGTTCCAATATTTGGTTCAGAAACATATGCAAAATCAAAGTTATCTATAATGTATTGAGGGAAATAGTCTGTTATAACAATATCTGTAATAACTTGTGCTATTGGTAACAAATCATTATAAATGTCATTTGTAATGGTTTCTTCAATTTCACTATCTTGTATATAATAGAAAGTACCAACTGTTGGATTTTCTTCAGTACCAAAAATTTCTTCAATTATCTCTGCATATGTCATATCATCAGTTCTTGTTGCTGGAACATCATCTTCATTAGTGATTCCTGTAAGCATTATAATAACCTCATATCCAGCAGACTCTAAAGATTGTAATTCTAATTTAGTGCTTTCAATTACATCATCTGAATAGTATGAATCAGAATGACCTAAAGCAACATTTGGAATACCGTCTGTCAAAACAATGATATATTTATTATTATCTTCTTCTGTAAAATGTTGACTAGCTAAGCTTAATCCAGCTTGTAAGTCTGTTCTAGGACCTGTATATTCAATATTAGATATAGCAGAAGTTAAAGTATCTATATCTGAAGATAATTCAGAAACTAAATTTGCATCACTAAGAGTTCCTTCTAAAGAAGCCTCTGTATTTGTTGAGAAGCTAACAACACCAATTTGTAAATTATCATTGTCTGATAAAATCATATTTACTAGAGTATTAGCTGAATCAATAACTAAATCCTTTCTGGTTGTGCCAGTAGTTTCATCAACAACATCTTTCATACTATATGAATTATCAATAACCAACATTATTTCACCAGTTGGTTGTAAAGAGGTTTCCTCATTGGTTACCTGTAATTGAAGTGTAACAGTTTTGTTGTTTAAATCTTTAGCTACTAATTGTTTTGTAAAGCTAGAGTTTGAACCAATTTCTAGTGTTAAAATAGGTTCATCAATAACTGTCATAACAACAGTACTATAATCTGCTAAAGAAATATTAGCGATTAAAATTACAACTAAAAATAGTATAATAAAAATAGATTTTTTCATATTTATAATCCTCCCATAATTCAGTATACATATATTTTAACACAAGAAATAAAAAATACAACAAATTTGTAGAAAAAAATAAAAAAATATGATAAAATCTTATAATGATAAAGATAATACATAAGACAACGATGTTTAGTGCAAGAAAGGAATGAAAATAGTATGTTAGAAAAGATTAACTCTCCAGAAGATTTAAAAAAATTAAGTATATTAGAAGAACAAAAATTGGCAGAAGAAATCAGAGAGTATATACTAGATATCGTATCAAAAAATGGAGGACATTTAGCTTCAAATTTAGGAGTTGTAGAGCTAACCTTAGCATTACACAATGTTTTCGATTTCAAAAAAGATAAAATTGTATGGGATGTAGGTCATCAAACATATGTACATAAAATTTTGACAGGAAGAAAAGAAGCTATGAAAACACTAAGACAATTAAATGGAATTGCAGGATTTCCAAAAACAAATGAATCACCATATGATTTTTTTAACACAGGACATAGTAGTACTTCTATATCAGCAGCATTAGGAATGGCAAGAGCAAGAGATTTAAAAAAAGAGGATTATTCTGTATTAGCCGTTATTGGAGATGGTGCTATGACTGGAGGTATGGCTTTAGAAGCACTAAATGATGTTGGATATAGCAAAACAAAAATGACAATTATTTTAAATGATAATGAAATGAGTATTTCACCAAACATTGGTGGTTTAAACATGTTGCTTAGTAAATTAAGAACTAAAAAATTATACACAAGGTCAAACATAATATTAAAAGGAAAAATGAAAAAAATACCAATTGTAGGAAAACCAACAGTTAAAATTGTACAAAGAGTAAAAAGAAGTATTAAACAATTAATTATTCCTAAAATGTTTTTTGAAGATATTGGTTTTACATATTTAGGACCAGTAGATGGACACAATTTAGAAGAATTACAAAGTATATTTACATTAAGCAAACAAATTGATAATCCTGTTTTAATTCATGTACTAACAAGAAAAGGAAAGGGGTATGAAATTGCAGAAAAAAATCCAGATAAATTCCATGCAACAGGTCCATTTGATATAAAAACAGGAAAAAGCAAAAATGAAAAATCAAAAGATTATTCAAAAGTGTTTGGAAACAAATTAGTGGAATTAGCTGAAAAGAATGATAAAATTGTTGCTATTACAGCATCTATGAAAGATGGGACAGGCCTTACGGAATTTAGTAAAGAATTTCCTAATAGATTTTTTGATATAGGAATAGCCGAGCAACATGCATTAGGAACAGCAGCAGGTATGGCAATTGATGGAATGATACCAGTTGTCCCTATATATTCATCTTTTTATCAAAGAGCATATGACCAAGTAATCCATGATATTGCACTTCAAAACTTACCAGTTGTTATGTGTGTAGATAGAGCAGGTGTAGTAGGAGCAGATGGAGAAACACATCAAGGAACATTAGATATGGCATTTTTTAGATTAGTTCCAAATTTAGTTATTATGGCACCAAAAGATTTTCAAGAATTAGAAGATATGTTAGAATTTGCAGTAAAAGCTAAAAAACCAATTGTAATTAGATATCCAAGAGGAGGAGAAGATAAAACACCAATTGAAAAACATGAAAAAATAGAAGAGGGAAAAGCAGAAATTTTAAAAGAAGGTAAAGATATATCTATATTAACAATTGGAAAAACAGTAGCAAGAGGAATGAAAATAGCAAATAAAATAAAGGAAAAAAACATTGATGCAGAAGTTATTAATGTTAGATTTTTAAAACCATTAGATGTAGAAACATTAAAAAAATCTATTGTAAAAACAAAAAAAGTAATAACCATAGAAGATGGAACAATCATTAATGGATTAGGGACAGCAATAAAAGAATTGATAATTGACAATCATATAGAAGATGTAAAAATAAAGAATTATGCATATCCAGATAAATTTATACAACATGGTAGTGTTGATGAATTAGAAAAAATATATCATATAGATGAAGATTTTATTGTAGAAGATATATATAACAATATATGCAATTAGAGTAAAAAAAGAAAAATAAAAAAAACTAGTAGATAGAAAGAAGAGAATATTAAAATATAAGCATGGAAGAAAAATTAAGAAATAAAGATAGGAGAAATAAAACATTAATGAATAAACAAGACTTATTAAAAGATTATAAAAAGCAAGAAGATAAGTTATGCTTATCACAAGTATTAGACAAAATAGAAATATCATCAAAAAGAGAAAAAATAGAATATACAGATTTTTTAGATATGTATCAAGTAGCATTAGTAGAAAGTTTTTTAA
>CAYVCM010000073.1:2986-8309 GCA_964449925.1 uncultured Clostridium sp. | reverse complement strand
ATTAAACATTTACCTCAATTGTAGCATCTTGTCCTAAATCTTTATATTTCTCTAAAACTGGATTAACTCTTTCATTCATAAAATCTTCTACTTGATGAACGGCTCTTCCACATAAATGGTCTGGATTTAAAATATGTAAAATTTCTTCTTCTGTCAAACCAAATGTTTCATCTGTTGCAATTCTTTGTACTAAGTCATTTGGTTTTCCATATTCTTTTACTTGTTTTCCAGCTTCCATAGAATATACTCTAATTTTTTCATGTAATTCTTGTCTATCTCCACCTTTTAGAACAGCATTCATTAAAATTTCTTCTGTTCCCATAAAAGGTAACTCTTGCATCATATTTGTTTTTATAACATTTTTATATACTACAATATCACTTGAGATATTTGCATAAAGAATTAAAATTGCATCTACTGCTAAAAAGCTTTCTGGTACACAAATTCTTTTATTTGCTGAATCATCTAATGTTCTTTCTAACCATTGTGTTGCAGATGTAATGCTTGGATCCATTGCAAGTGTCATAACATGTCTTGATAAAGAATTGATTCTTTCACTTCTCATTGGATTTCTTTTATATGCCATAGCTGATGAACCAATTTGTCCTTTTTCAAATGGTTCTTCTAATTCTTTTTCATGTTGTAATAAACGCATATCATTTGCAAATTTAGAACAGCTTTGTGCAATTTGTGATAATAAATTCAAAACTCTTGAATCTAATTTTCTTGTATAGGTTTGTCCTGATACATTATATACTTTTTCAAATCCCATTTTTTCAGCAATTTTGCCATCAATTTGCCTTACTTTATCTTCATCTTTAAATAATTTCATAAAACTTTCTTGTGTTCCTGTTGTTCCTTTACAACCTAATAATTTCATATGGCTTTCAACAAATTCTAATTCCTCTAAATCTTCCAATAAATCTTGCATCCATAGTGTTGCTCTTTTTCCAACAGTTGTTAATTGTGCTGGTTGAAAATGAGTATATCCTAAACAAGTTACATCTTTATTTTTTAGGGCAAATTCTTTTAAGTTTTTGATAACAATTATTAATTTTTCTTTGACTAGTTTTAATGCTTTAGACATTAATATTACATCTGTGTTATCTGTTACATAACATGAAGTTGCTCCTAAATGGATAATTGGTTTTGCTTTTGGACATTTTAATCCAAATTCATATACATGTGCCATAACATCATGTCTACATTCTTTTTCTCTTTTGCTAACCACATCATAATCAATATTTTCTACATTTTTCTTCATTTCTTCAATTTGTTCGTCTGTTATATCAATTCCTAATTCTTTTTCTGTTTCTGCTAATGCTACCCATAATTTTCTCCATGTTGAATATTTTTCATTGTTTGACCATATTCTATTCATTTCTGGACTGGCATATCTACCAGAAAGTGGTGTTTTATATATATTATTGTTTTCCATTTTTTCAATCCTTTCTTTTTCTAATTGAGAACGATGATGATTTTGGGGACGGAGCAAAAAATCATCATCTCTCTAACTTAGTTGGAAAAGAATTGTGCTTTTGGCTAGGCAGACGAATTAAAAAATCAATGAGGTGTGCTTTTGCACGTTGATTTGATTTTTTGGTTCGTCTAACAACGCCAAAACACAATTATTTTTCAACTATCTATAATAATTTACCCCTGCTTCAAATATTCTTTGATCCTTCTTACCTGGCATATTTTTCAAGATATCTCTATAACATCTTTCTGAATGTCCCATCTTACCTAAAATTCTACCATCTGGACTAGTAATACCTTCAATGCTATCTACTGAACCATTTGGGTTAAAGTCAATGTCATATGTTGCATTTCCATCAAAATCAACATATTGTGTAGCAATTTGTCCATTAGCAATTAGTTTTTCTTCTAATTCTTTTGAAACAATAAATCTACCTTCTCCATGTGAAATTGGAACTGTAAATTCTTCTCCTAGTTCTACTTCACTAAACCATGGTGACATCTTTGATACGACTTTTGTATTTACCATTTTTGATTGGTGTCTTGAAATAGTATTAAATGTTAAAGTTGGCATTGTATCATCCATTTCTCTGATTTCTCCATAAGGTAATAATCCTAATTTTACTAGTGCTTGGAATCCATTACAAATTCCTAACATTAATCCATCTTTTTCATATAGATGTTTATGGATTAAATCTTTTAATTTTGGATTTCTAAAGATACTACTAATGAATTTTCCTGAACCATCTGGTTCATCTCCGCTACTGAATCCTCCTGGGAACATGATAATTTGTGCTTTTTCTATTTCTTTTGCAAATAATTCAATAGAATCTTGTATATCTTGTGGTTTTAAGTTCTTGAATACTACTGTACTAACTTTTGCACCTGCATCTTCAAATGCCTTTGCTGAATCATATTCACAGTTTGTTCCTGGGAATACTGGTATAAATACATTAGGTCTTGTAATTGGCAATTTTCTTGTGATTGTAGGTATTTTTTGACTTAAGATATTTCTTGCTTCACCTTTTTGGTTTGCTTTTGTTGGGAATACTTTTTCTAATGGTTCTTCCCAAAGTTTGATTAATTCTTCTAAGTCTAATACAACATCTTTATTTACAACAATTGATTTTTCACTTGTTGTAGTTCCTAATAATTCTAATTTTACATTATCTATATCCTCTGATGCTTCTAATACAAATGAACCATATAATGGTGTAAATAAATCTTCTGTTTTTTCAAACTTAAATCCAATTTTATTTCCAATACAACTTTTTGTAATAACATCTGCAATACCACCATTTTTAATTGTGCTTGCTGATAGTATTTTTCCATCATTTATTAATTCATGTACCAATTCAAAGTTTTCTTTTAAATCGTCAAAGTCAATGATATTTTCTTTTCCCATTTTTGTTTTTAATACATATACTTTTGAATTTGTTTTCTTAAATTCATTTGAAACTACTTTTGTTGTGTCTACATCACCTATACAGAAAGATACTAATGTTGGTGGTACATCTAGCTCATTATATGAACCTGACATACTATCTTTTCCACCAATTGCTGCAATTTGTAATTGTTCTTGTACATAGTATGCTCCAAGTAGTGCAGCTAATGGTTTTCCCCATCTTTCTGGTTCATTTCTTAATTTTTCAAAGTACTCTTGTAATGTTAAATATGCTTTTTTGTAATCTCCACCAAGTGCTACATATTTTGCAACTGATTCTACTATTGCATATACAACTCCATGAAATGGACTCCAACTTGCAATATATGGGTTATATCCATATGTCATGATTGTTCCTGCATCTGTATACCCTTCTAATGTTGGGATTCTTGCTACCATACCTTGAGCTGGTGTTAATTGATATTTTCCACCAAATGGCATGATAACAGTATTTGCTCCAATTGTACTATCAAATCTTTCTACTAAGCCTCTTTGTGAACAACAATTTAAATCTGTAATAGTTTCTTTCCATGTTTTTTCTATATCTTTTTCTTCTTTACTTGCAAAATAATCTTCTGTATCCAACGGTTTTGTAATTTTTGCATCGGCATTTTTTACATCACCATTTGTATTTAAGAATTCTCTTGAAATATCAACAATGATTTTATTTCTCCAATACATTTTTACTCTTGGTTCTTCTACAACTTTTGCTACAACAGTTGCTTCAATATTTTCTTTTTCTGCTAAATTAATAAAGTTTTCTACATCTTTGTCGGCAACAACTACTGCCATTCTTTCTTGTGATTCTGAAATAGCAAGTTCTGTACCATCTAATCCTTCATATTTTTTAGGTACTTTATCTAAGTTTATTTCTAATCCATCTGCTAATTCTCCAATAGCAACTGATACGCCACCAGCACCAAAGTCATTGCAACGCTTAATTAATTTGGTTACTTCTGGATCTCTAAATAATCTTTGAATTTTTCTTTCTTCTGGTGCATTTCCTTTTTGTACTTCTGCACCACAACTTGTTAGAGATTCACTATTATGTGCTTTAGATGAACCTGTTGCACCTCCACAACCATCTCTACCAGTTCTTCCACCAAGCAAGATTACTTTATCTCCTGGTTCTGGTCTTAATCTGATAACATTTTTAGATGGTGCGCTACCTACTAATGCTCCAATTTCCATACGTTTTGCTACATATCCTGGATGATAAATTTCTGCAACTTGTCCAGTAGCTAAACCAATTTGATTTCCATAAGAACTATATCCTCTTGCTGCCTCATTTGTTAATTTTCTTTGTGGTAATTTATGTGGTAATGTTTCTTCAATTGTTTGTCTTGGATCTCCGCAACCTGTTACACGCATTGCTTGATATACATACACACGCCCAGATAATGGATCACGAATTGCTCCTCCTAAACAAGTTGCTGCTCCACCAAATGGTTCAATTTCTGTTGGATGGTTATGTGTTTCGTTTTTGAACATGATTAAATATTCTTCTTCTTTTCCATCTACCATGATATTGGCTTTTATACTACAAGCATTGATTTCTTCTGATTCATCTAAATTTTTCAAGATGCCTCTTTTCTTTAATTCTTTTGCGACAATAGTTCCAACATCCATTAAAGAAATGTCTTTTTTTCTATCTTGATATACAAATTTTCTAGATTCTAGATATTGTCCATATATTTCTTTTAACAAATCCCATTCAATATCAATTTCTTCTAGTCTGGTAAGAAAAGTTGTATGTCTACAATGGTCTGACCAGTATGTATCAATCATTTTCATTTCTGTCATAGTTGGGTCTCTTTTTTCTGTGTCTCTAAAATATTCTTGACAGAATTTTAAATCTGCAATATCCATAGCAAAACCATATTTTTCATAAAATTTTTCTGTGTCATCATCTGTCATGTGGATAAATCCATCTACTACTTGTACATCTTCTGGCTCTACTAAATTATCTTCTAATGTTTCTGGTTTTTCTAAACTTGCTTCTCTTGCATCTACTGAATTGATTAAATAATTTTTAATAGTTTTTAGTTCTTCTTCTGAAATATTTCCTTTTAAAATATATACTTTTGCAGATTTACAAGTTGGCCTTTCCCCACCACTGATGATTTGTAAACATTCTTCTAGTGAATTTGCTCTTTGGTCAAATTGTCCTGGTAAATATTCTATTGCAAATATTTTGTCATTTTGATTAAATGTATAAGTTTCATCAAAGTAGTCATCTACTTGTGGCTCTGAAAATACAGTTGTTTTTGCTTTGTTGTAACTTTCTTCATCTATTCCAGATACATCATATCTGTTTAAGATAACCACTTGCTCTAATCCTTTAATCTGTAAGTTTTCTTTCAAATCTTCTAAGATTCCTTTTGCTTCTACATCAAATCCTGG
>CAYVCM010000073.1:0-2886 GCA_964449925.1 uncultured Clostridium sp. | reverse complement strand
ATAAGCTTTTTCGCCTTCTTGTTCTAACACTTTTAATGCTTTTTCTTTATCACTTTCTGGAATGATAATTGCCATACCAATTCCCATATTAAAGGTATTGTACATATCTCTTTCTGGAATATTTCCTTCTCTTTGTATTAATTTAAAAATTTCTGGTACTTGATATGCATCTTTTTGAATTTCTAATGAAACATTGTCATTTAACATTCTTGGCATATTCTCATAAAATCCTCCACCTGTTATATGAGAAACTCCTTTTACTGTTACCTCATCTATTAATTTTAAAACTGGTTTTACATAGATTTTTGTTGGTGTAAGTAATGCTTCTCCTAATGTCATTCCCAACTCTTCTCTATATTCTCTTAAATTTTCTTCATTCACATTAAATATTTTTCTGATTAAAGAAAATCCATTTGAATGAACTCCTGAAGATGCAAGTCCTATAACTATATCTCCCTCTTGAATATTATCAGGATTAATTATTTTAGCTTTATCCACAATACCAACACTAAATCCTGCTAAATCATATTCATTATCAGCATATAATCCTGGCATTTCTGCTGTTTCTCCTCCAACTAATGCACATCCTGCTTTTTTACATCCATCTGCTACTCCTTTTACAATACTTGCTACCATTTCAGGAATATTTTTCCACAATGATATATAGTCTAGGAAAAATAATGGTTTAGCACCACAACAAACGATATCATTTACACACATTGCTACACAATCTTGTCCTATGGTATCATGTTTATCAAGCAAAAAAGCCAATTTTAGTTTCGTTCCAACACCATCTGTTCCTGACACTAAAATAGGCTCCTTCATTTCATTTGTATTTAACTTAAAAAGACCCCCAAATCCTCCAAGGTCTGACATAACACCTTCTGTGTATGTTTCTCGTACACTTTTTTTCATTAACTCTACTGCTTTATATCCTGCTGTTACATCTACACCTGCTTCCTTATAGCTTTCACTAAAACTTTTTTCCATTTACTTTCTCCTTTCAATTTCTACTCCTATATGATACTATATTTTTTAACTTTTTACAAGTTTTTTCTAAAAAAATTGATATTCTTTGCTATTTTACCATTATTGGGTATTTTCTTTTTGTTTCTTTAATTTATTGCATTTTACTAATTAAAATGATATAATCTCTTCAATATTTAAGGAGGATTTTGTCATGAAATTGATTTGCATTACTGGAAAAACTGGTACTGGAAAATCCACACTTGCATTAGCTTTAGCTAAAAAAATAAATGGTAAATATATTGATATTGATAAAATAGGTCACAAAGCAACTTCAGATACTATCATTACAAAAAAACTTTGTGATATATTCGGTGATGAAATATTAGATGTTTCAGGAAAAATTAATAGAAAAAAACTAGGTAATATTGTATTTAGTAATAATAATAAAATGCAGATTTTAACAGATATTACATGGGAGTATATGGAACAAGAAATAGATAAGATTTTGTTGCAAAAACAACAACTCTTTATTTTAGATTGGGCTTTGCTTCCTAAAGTAAAATATTGGAATATGTCTGATATTAAAATATTAGTTACTTCTGATGATAAAATAAGAAAAAATGAAATAATGCAAAGAGATCATATTTCAGAAGAATATTTAGAAAAAAGAGAATCTGCTACTTTAGATTATTCTAAATTATCTTTCGATTTTGTTTTTGATAATAACTATACTAAGGAAAGTATGAATGCTTTTGTTGAAGCAATATATGATGAAATAATGAGTGAAAATATATGAAAAATCCAGATATAAAATCCGGATTTTTTTAGATTATTTTTTAATTGCATAAAAATGCTCTTATTTAATAACTTCCATAATTTCCTCTGGTAAATATTTTGAAACATCTTTACCATATTGTAATAATTCCATTACCATACTTGAACTGATATTTCCTAAACTTCCAGCTCTAATATACATTGTATCTAATCCTGAAACTTCTTCATTAATAGATGCTAAGGTTTCTTCATATTGATAATCCATACCATTTCTGACCCCTCTTACTAAAAGTGTTGCATTATGTTCTAATGCTGCATCAACAGAAAGGTTATCATAACAAATTACAGATACATTTGTAAGCTTTCTATTTACAAGGATTTTTTCTATTGCATTTTTCATAAGTTCTTTATCATATCTTCTTTTTTTGTCTGGATGAACACCAATTCCTATTATTACTTTGTCAAATAATTGTGCAGATTTTGTTACAACATGCAAATGTCCATTTGTAAATGGATCAAAACTTCCTGCATAAAATCCTATTTCCATATTTTCCTCCTCTTTTTTCAAGGTTTTAATTTCTATGTATAATATTTTACAATATTTTGTATGAACTTACAAGTATATATAATTATATTTTTCTCCAAAGTCGATTTTTCGTATAAATAAAGAAAAGGTATTTCCCCAGAAATTGCTTTCTGAGAAAAATACCTTTTCCTTTTAGTATTGCGGGTTTAAAAGAAATTCCCGCCATGTGCAGTTTTTATCGGTACAAGTTTCACAGTTCTTGCTACCGAAACCGCACTCTTTTTTCGTAGTCTTCAAGGAGTTATAGAACTTGTAAGTTCTCTCCTCCTCTTCAGACATCATGTTGTTTCTTGGCATAAAGCCCTCCTTTCTTCCCATTCGGGAAGATTTGCTGTGTTTACGGTTACAATGCAAGACCTTTTAGTCATGCTATTATTATTATACTATAATTTACATGAATTTGCAAAAAATCAATCATTCTCTGATTGATTTTGTATCAATTCTGTTCTATTAGTTCGAACAGAAACGTCATTGGTGCGGATGAAGGGACTCGAACCCCCACGCCGTTGGCACTGGTTCCTAAGACCAGCGCGTCTACCAGTTCCGCCACATCCGCA
>CAYVCM010000072.1:0-8718 GCA_964449925.1 uncultured Clostridium sp. | reverse complement strand
AAAAAAATATTTATCCCTTTTTCTTAAATGTACTTGACAAGGGGTACAATTTAAAACAAATGAAAAATGAAGGAATGAATAATCAATTGATAAAAAAAATAACAGGATTAACAGAGGAAGAAATTAATGCATTATAATAATATACTGATAAAATTAATCAAAGAATTTAAGTAAAGAAAAATATTTAAAGAAAACATATTTATGAAACTTTAAAAAAAGAAAAAATTTCCTAGAGTTTTATACTCTAAGAATAAAAACTAAAAATATAATAGCAATAAAACTTAGTAAAGTCAATAGATTGAAGAACAAAAAATATAAATATGAGATTAGAAATAAAATTAAAAATAAAAAAGCAGAAATAACTTGTAAATCAGAAAAATCAAGTTGTTTCTGCTTTTTAATATTTTCCTAGAGTATAAAACTCTAGGAAAATAAACAAAACTAACAAAAACTTAGATATTAAAAGATTTTAAGAAAAATAATATTGAAATAAAATAACAAAAACAAAAATATCAAAACAAAAGAAAATGAAAGGAAGGAACAAGCAAATGATGAAAAATAATCAAAAAAACAAAGAAAATAAAAAAAGAATAATAAAAATTAAAACTATTGAAAGAAAATATGCTTATCTAAATAAGGGTATTACATTAATTGCCTTAGTAATTACAATTATAATATTATTAATCTTAGCAGGAATAACAATAAGTGCCATAACAGGGGATAATGGACTTATTAATAATACAGGACTTGCAAAAGAAGAAACAGAAATTGCAAATGAAAGAGAAATCGTAGAAAAAGCAACAATACAAGCTATGGGTAACAACAAATATGGCAATCTAGAAGAAAGTGGATTGCAAGAACAACTAGACAAAGAAACAGGAGAAGGAA
This sequence comes from uncultured Clostridium sp., assembly GCA_964449925.1. Lineage (GTDB taxonomy): Bacteria > Bacillota > Clostridia > TANB77 > CAG-508 > CAG-269. The sequence goes on along the minus strand of CAYVCM010000072.1, from coordinate 7,830 downwards.
AAACAGAAGCAACAGATATAGGAGATGTCATAAAAGTAATATTTATAGATAGTAACAGAAACTATGTAGTGGACAAAGATGGAAATGTAAGAAATATGACTTGGTGGGAAACAACCGACGAAGATGGCAATAATTATGTAACAAATGGAGAGGTCACCTTGCAAATAGGAGATTATATAACATATAATGCAAATGATAATGGAGAATATACATATACAGCCGAAGCAGAAAAAACAGATGTTAGCAGTGGAGAAGATCGAACTTTTAGTAGTAATTATGAAACAACATGGAGAGTATTAGGTATTGAACATGGTGTAGATGGAGATAATTTGATGATTATTCCAGCAACACCAATTCAATCGACTGAATCAACAGGATTATCTCTAAGAGGTGCAATAGGATACTGTTATGGAATAGAGGAAATAGAAAATATTTGTGAAATTTATGGATATGGAACAGGTGCAATTTCTGTAAGATCAATGACAATAGAAGATATGAATGAAATTACAGGATATGATCCAACAAATACAGGTGATGGAACGGTTTTTAGAGAAGGAGAACTAGGAGAATATCTAAATGAAGTGATATGTACTAGAGAAGAAAATTGGAAAACAACATTACAAGGAAAAAATGGTAGTACGGGAACATTTGAATATAGTGCATTTGTATGTTATGATGAAAGTAGTAAGAATTGTAAATGGTTAGCTATTGGAGAAAGTATTACATTAACAAGTACATTTTATGGATATTATCCTACAACATTAACAGAGTCACAAACTGGAGAGATTAAAGGAATATCTACAAGTAGTAGAGAATATTCGATGCTTTTTTCTGATAATAAAAATTATTGGCTTGCATCTTCTTATATATTAGGAGGAGGAACATTTACAGAAACAGGGTGCACAGGATTACACGCAGTGTCGAATGGAAAAGTATCTACTGGTAGAGGTGAATATGCTTACGGTGCTTTACTTTATGCAGGAAATACTTCTCTGACAGCAACTTGTAATATTATGCCAATTGTTTATTTAGACGAAAATATTGAGTTAAAAGAAACTGGAAATCAAGTAAACTTATGTACAGAATGGGAAATAAATGTATAGAAAAAAGTATACAAGATATCTAGATATTATTCATATATCCTACACTACAATATTAATTATATATAATAAAGAAAAAGCACAAAGTTTTTTAAAAAAAGACTTGTGCTTTCCTTTGCTCATAGTATATAATTGATTTTGAAAAAAACAAAAAATAAAAATAATTACAAATTTAACTAACTAAGTGTAGAAAGGAACGGGAAAAAATGACATTTATAGACGAAATAAAACAAAGAGCAAAACAACAAATAAAAACAATTATCCTTCCAGAAGCCGAAGATATAAGAGTATTACAAGCAACAGAGAAAGTAATAAACGAAAGATATGCAAACATTATTCTAATAGGGAATGAAAAAAATATTTTAGAAAAGGCAAAAACAAATGGGATAAATATAGAAGGTGCAAAAATTGTAGACCCACAAAAATCAGAAGATTATGAAAAGTATACAAATCTTTTGTATGAATTAAGAAAACAGAAAGGAATGACAATAGAAAAAGCAAAAGAATTGGTTTTAGACCCAGTATATTATGGAATGTTGATGGTAAAAGATAACAAAGCAGATGGATTAGTATCAGGAGCAGCACATTCCACATCAGACACTTTAAGACCAGCTTTACAAATTTTAAAAACAGCACCTGACACCAAATTAGTTTCTGCCTTTTTTATTATGGTAGTACCTAATTGTGAATATGGAGAAAACGGTGTATTTATATTTGGAGATAGTGGTCTAAACGAAAACCCAAATCCAGAGCAATTATCAGAAATCGCAATTTCATCAAGTAAAAGTTTTGAACAATTAGTTGGAAAAAAAGCAAAAGTAGCAATGCTTTCTTATTCAACTTATGGAAGTGCTAATTCTGAATTAACAGAAAAAGTAATTGAAGCAACAAAATTGACAAAAGAGAAACAACCAGATTTATTAGTAGATGGAGAGTTACAATTAGATGCAGCTATTGTTCCAGAAATTGCTAAATCAAAAGCACCAAATAGTCCATTAAAAGGAGAAGCAAATGTATTAATATTCCCAGACTTAAATGCAGGAAATATTGGATATAAATTAGTACAAAGATTAGCAAAAGCAGAAGCTTATGGACCATTATGTCAAGGAATTGCAAGGCCTGTAAATGATTTATCAAGAGGATGTAATAGTGATGATATAGCAGGTGTTGTTGCCATAACAGCAGTTCAAGCACAAAGTTAGTACAAAATGAATTCTTATAAATTTACATTAAATTTTTCTTATGCAATCATTTATTTAATGTAAATTAAACCTATAAAACTGATTGTAAATTATAATGAGAGGAAGTTGTAAAATGAAAATTTTAGTTGTAAATTGTGGAAGTAGTTCATTAAAATATCAATTAATTAATATGGAAGGAGAAAAACTTTTAGCAAAAGGGAATTTTGAAAGAATAGGAGAACAAGAATCTTTTATTACTCATAAAGTTGATGGTGAGAAATATGTTATAAAAACACCTGTAAATAATCATGAAGAAGCTTTAAAAATCGTTTTGGAGCAATTAGTGCATAAAGATTATGGAGTTATAAAAGATTTATCAGAAATTTCTGCAGTAGGACATAGATTAGTTCATGGTGGAGAATTATTTAGTGAATCTGTAATAATTACAGAAGATGTTATAGCAAAATATGAATCTTGCTCAAGTTTAGCACCACTTCATAATCCAGCAACAATTTTAGGAATAAGAGCATGTCAAAAAGCAATGCCAAATGTTCCTATGGTTGGAGTATTTGATACTGCATTTCATCAAACTATGCCAGAATGCAATTATCTATATCCAATTCCATATGAATATTATGAAAAATACAAAATAAGAAAATATGGGTTCCATGGTACATCACATCAATATGTTTCAAAAATTGCTAATGAATTGATAGGAAAAAAAGAAACAAAAATTGTAACTTGCCATTTAGGACAAGGAGCTTCAATTTGTGCTATAAAGGATGGAAAATCAATTGATACTTCAATGGGACTTTCACCTTTAGGTGGAATTGCCATGGTTACTCGTTCAGGAGATTTAGATCCATCAGTAGTTACAGAGATTATGGAAAGAGAAAATTTATCTGCAAAAGAAGTTAATACTATTTTAAATAAAAAATCAGGTCTATATGGCATAACAGGACTAGATCCTGATTTTAGAGAAATCGAAAAAGCATCAAACGATGATGATAAACCAAAAGCACAAGTTGCAATTGAATTATTTACACAAACAATAGCACAATTTATAGCAAAATATGCAGTGTCATTAAAAGGAATAGATGCAATAGTATTTACAGGTGGAATTGGAGAAAATCAAGTAAATATTAGAAAGAAAATTTGTGAATACCTAGAATGGATGGGAGTAAAAATTGATATAGAAAAAAATGAAACGCGAGGAGAACAAACTCAAATTTCTTCAGATGATTCAAAGGTTTTAGTTTATGTAATACCAACAGATGAAGAAATGGTTATAGCAAGAGATACTGAAAAACTTGTAAAAATTTAACCTGACAAATAAGAAAATGAGGGAAATCAATTTCCCATTATTCTTTAACAAAAGAAAATAAAATGAAGGTGGGAGGATATTCTATGAAAAGAAAATCAAAATTTTTAATTATTATTACTTTGTTAATCTTTACAATAATGGTGTCAAGCGTGCAAGCAACAGAACAAGAAAGTGAAGAAATAACGCAAACAGAGGAAATAGAAGAAACAGAAACATTAGATGTAACAGAAGAATCAGAAAATATAGAATTGCTAGATGCATCAGAAGAAATAATCGAAGATATAGAAGAAGGACTTTATACATTTTATGCAGCTGTTGGAAACAATCAAGTTATGGAAGTAGCAGGAGCAGGTACATCTAATGAAACAAATATTCAAACACATCAAAGTAATGGAACAAATGCACAAATCTTTAGACTTATAAAAAATTCAGACGGAAGTTACGAAATCATTAATAAAAATTCTTCAAAAGCTGTTGATGTAAAAAGTGGAAATGCATCTAATGGCACAAATGTGCAACAATATGAAAGAAATGGAACAAATGCACAAAAATGGATATTAGAATATGCAGGAGATGGCTATTATTATATCGTTTCAAAATTAAACACAAATTATTGCTTAGATATTGCAGCAGGAAACAATACAAATGGAACCAATATACAACTATATGAAAAAAACGGAACAAATGCACAAAAATTCAAATTACAAGAAATAGAGCCTATGCAAAGTAAGCAAACAGTAGAAGATGGTACATATAAATTAGTATATTACGCAGATGATACAAAAGTGTTAGATGTTGCATCAGGTTCTACACAAGCAAATGCCAACATACAAATTTATGTTGACAATAGTACAGATGCACAAAAATTTGAGATAGAATATGGAACAGACGGATATTATACGATTATAAATAAAAAATCTGGAAAACCAGTATCTATTGAAGAAGGAGAATATGCTTCAGAAGGAAATGTTTTTCAAGGAGATACAGTATCATCAGATGCACAAAAATGGATAATTCAAGAAAATACAGATGGTACATATACAATATTTTCTAAGCAAAGTGAATTATGCTTAGATGTAGCAGGTGGTAGTACTGCCAATAGCACAAATGTACAACAATATAGATCTAATGAAACAAATGCACAAAAATGGATATTAATACCTATTGAAGATATAGAAAGTGAACAAACAATTGAAGATGGAGAATATACAATAAAAACAGCTTTAAATACAGGAAAAGCAATTGATGTGCAAAGTGGTTCAACATCTTCTGGAACCTATATACAAATATATGACGAAAACAATACTTATGCACAAAGATTTACATTTGAATATGGAACAGATGGTTACTACACAATTATTAACAAAAATTCAGGAAAAGTATTAGATGTTGCAAATGGTTCTGTAAATGCAGGAACTTATGTATGGCAATATGAAAAAAATAATAGTAATGCACAAAAATGGATAATACAAGATGCAGGTGATGGTTATTATTATATAATTTCAAAACTAAGTGGACTATACTTAACAGTAGAAAATTCAAGTACAAGTAATGAAACAAAATTAATGGTTTCAAACTTCAACAACAAAAGTAATCAAAAATTTAAGATTGTAGAATATGAATATATTACTCCAGTAGTTGATGCTATTGAAGATGGTGTTTATCAAATATCAATGAAAAGTAATAGTAACAAAGTTTTAGATATCTCAACAGGTACATACTCAAATGGAGGAAATGTGCAAATATGGGATAATGACAAAGTACAGCAACAAAAATTCTTAATAGAGCAAATAGACAACACAGGATATTATACAATTACAAGTGTAAATTCAGGTAAAGTACTAGATGTTGCATCAGGTAGCCAAAAAGCATCAACTAATGTTCAACAATATGAAAGCAATAACTCAGATGCACAAAAGTGGATTATACAACCTTGTGGAGATGGATATTATAATATAATCTCAAAATGCAATAATTTAGCATTAGATGTTGCTGGAGGAAGTACTACCAATGGAACAAATGTACAAGTTTACTTTAATAATGGAACAGATGCACAAAAATTCAAATTTGAAAGCATAGAAATCATTGCAGAAAACACATATGAGATTGAAACAGCATTAAACTCTATAAAAGTACTAGATGTAGATTCTGCATCAACAAATGATGGAGCAAATATTCAATTATGGGAAGCTGATAATGTAGACCAACAAAAATTCACATTAGAATATGACAATGGAGAATATATTATCAGAGCAAAACATTCTGATAAAGTATTGACAGTTGATACTAGTAATAACAATGTATATCAAAGTACATATCAAAATTTAGACAATCAAAAATGGACAATTGAACCAGCAGGAAACGGATATTATTATATTGTTTCAAAATATAACGGATTATATATAGATGTTGACAATGCTAGTACAAGTAATGGAACAAACATAAAAGTATATTCTAAAAATACAAGTGCAAATGCTCAAAAATTCAGGTTTGTCACAGGATTTAGAACTTTCTTTGAAGAGGGAACATATGGCTCTAGTGGTTTAAAAGTATCAGGCGATAGTAGAGGAACAAGTTTGACCTATTATAAATTTGGAAAAGGTAGCAATGTTTTGTTTGCAGTATTTTCTATACATGGATTTGAAGATGGATATAATAATGATGGAAGTGAATTAACATATATAGCAGAACAATTTAAAACATATATGGAAAACATAACAGATAGAGACCTAATTAATAATTGGACAATCTATATATTCCCAAGTGCCAACCCAGATGGACAAACATATGGCTGGACAAACAATGGACCAGGAAGAACAACATTATATAGTTCAGCTTCAGGAAATCAAGGAATTGACATGAATAGAAACTGGCAAACTGGTAGTAGTTATACAAGATATACAGATGCTAGAAATTACAATGGAACAGCAGCATATCAAGCTTATGAAGTTAGTGCATTAAGAACATTTTTATTAAATAAAAAATCTTCTAGTGGACAAACAATATTAGTAGATTTACATGGATGGCTTAATGAAACAATTGGAGATAGCGGATTAGGTAGTTATTATAGAAGTCAATTTGGTATGAGTACACATATATCTTCATACGGAACAGGTTATCTAGTAAATTGGGCAAGACAACAACTAGGTAGTGGTGGTCGAACAGCTAGATCTGTTTTAGTAGAATTACCAGAAGTATCTAGTCATCAAAATGTAATAGACAGAAATTATGCTACTAAATATATTAATGCAACACTTACAATGTTAAGGGAGAATGGATAATGAAAAACAAAACTATTGTGATTATATTAATTATTCTATTAATTGTTATTTTAGGGGTCACAATCTTAGTATCTAATAAAGAACAAGAAGAACAGCAACAAGCAGAAACAGAAAAAATAGAAGAAATAAAAAACGAAACAGGTGCAACAGCAGATACAGACATTTATGAAATAGGAACAGACTTTGATGGTAGAGAAGTATTATATGTAAAAGCAGAAGTGCAAATGCAAACAGTATGGGCCGGGATTGACAAAGGTCGGTATACCAACAGAAGAAGAAATTTCTTCTCTTTGGGAAGATATACCAACTGAAACAGGAATATGGATAGCGCCAAATTCAAGAGAAACATTTTTATCAATGCTAGAAGATAATGAGATTACAAATTTTAGTATTAATGATGAAGGCTATCTATATAAGGAAGATACTAGTCAAAATGATATGGCTGAAAGTATTGAAAAGATGATAAATTCTGATAAAACATATATTATTGATATATCTGGTACTTGCTATATAAGAGATGAGATGACAGGTGAAATTACAGAATATCCATTTGAACAAATGGATCCATACCAAGTATGTGAGCCATATATATATGAAAATACTACTATTTTAGTAATTACTACAAATTCAGCTGAAAAGTTGACTAGTGAAGAAATCTTATCATCAATTGTTCAATATTAATATGTGCCAATTTTCTTATTGTATAGGAAAAATCGACTTTTTATCTTGACTCAATATAAGATTTTTCCTATACAACAAGGTTAAGCATCCTATATTTGTGCAATAATTGCAAAGCAATTTTGCACATGTGTGCGTCGAAATCTTCGATTTCGCTAACGCACGCTTTTCTTATACAATAAAAAATATTAACAAAAGCAGTTAATTAGCCAAGCTAAAAAACTGCTTTTGTTCTTGCAAAAATAGCAATATAATGATAATATAAT
>CAYVCM010000071.1:0-8912 GCA_964449925.1 uncultured Clostridium sp. | reverse complement strand
CACACAATATTGGGTACCCTTTTTCTATTGTGTCTACATCTATGGGTATATTATACTTTTCACCAATCTTTTTGCCGAGTTTTTCCCCTTCTTCAAGCCCTTTTCTTCTTGCTTCATACATTTCCGTATTGTATGTTAGTCTGCTTCTTTCTCTTATTTCATATAATTCTCTTTCATATTCATCTGCACTCATTTGTGTTAATTGTTCTACTGCTTCTTTAATTTCTCCATTTTCTTTTTTACATTCTTCTATCATTTTTTGATCGCCCCCAATCACATATAACCAATTTTCAAGCAAATCTCCTACCTTTGGCTTTTTCTCTTTAAATTTTGGTAATTCTATTATTTAGCATTTTTTTTATTTTATCAGATTTGTTTATTCGATTCAATAAATATCTTAATGATTATTAAAAAATTTGTCATAACTGCTTGAAAAATTTCAAATTGTATTGTAAAATAATGGAAATACAATTAAAGTTTTTTCATTGTAAAAAAACATTATTTATTGTATAGGAAAAATCGACTTTTATCTTGATCCTATATAAGATTTTTCCGTATACAACAAGGTTAAGCGTCCTCTATTCGTGCAATAATTGCGAAGCAATTTTGCACATGTATGCGTCGAAATCTTTGATTTCGTTAACGCATGCTTTTCTTATTACAATAAAATAAATTAAATTATAAAATTTATATTTTTATTTTAAATCTACCTATATTTAAATCTTTATATAAAATTTATTTTTGTTAAAAATTACTCTTATAAAATTTGTGAATTTAAAATTTTATTATTTTCTGTAAAAATACAGAAAGTGAAGAATATTAGACAAATATATTGAACGAATATTTATTTACAAGATTTTATTTCTAATATTTATAAATGATATATCCTAGTAGAAAATTGATTTTAGAGTTTATTGCTCCATATAGTTTTTTATTTATATTCTATATATTTTTAAAATCCATATATTATTATTTTTTATATGTTTAATTTAGAATTCTATTTTATTAAATCAATATTAATTCTATATAAGATGATAGCTTTACTGATTAAGTTTAGTATAAACATATATTTAACAATGGAAATCCTTTAATTGTATTAAAAGTATACAAAATCAAATTTATTTATTGACAAGACAAAGAAATTTGATAAAATGAAAGGAGAAAGATATATGAACAATTTAAGCAAACCAAAACAAGTAGATATGTTACCATTATCAAATGATTATGTATTTAAAAGAATCTTTGGAAAGGGAGGCAACGAAAGAATATTAAAAAGCTTACTAGAAGCAATATTAAAAATAAAAATACAGAAGATACAAATACGAAATCCAGAAATACCAAAAGAAACAATTGATGAAAAGCTAAGTATACTAGATATCAGAGCAGAAATTAATGAAGATACAATTGTTGATATCGAAATGCAAGTAGGAAATACAGCAGCAATTGACAGAAGATTAGTAGTATATAATGCAAAATTAATAGCTGGAGAAGTAAAAGTATCAGAAAAATATCAAAATGCAAAAGACACAATAGTTATTTGTATAATAAATGACAATATAGTAAAAAGAAATGCATATTTAAGCCTAGCAATGTTAAAATATGAAGAAACAGAAGAAATACGATATGTAGATATGGGATATGAAAAGGAAGAAGAATATTTAACACAAATGTCTAAATATTATATAATAGAGTTGCCAAAGTTTAAGAAGAAAAAGCCAAAGGTAGGAGATTTGCTTGAAAATTGGTTATATGTGATTGGGGGCGATCAAAAAATGATAGAAGAATGTAAAAAAGAAAATGGAGAAATTAAAGAAGCAGTAGAACAATTAACACAAATGAGTGCAGATGAATATGAAAGAGAATTATATGAAATAAGAGAAAGAAGCAGACTAACATACAATACGGAAATGTATGAAGCAAGAAGAAAAGGGCTTGAAGAAGGGGAAAAACTCGGCAAAAAGATTGGTGAAAAGCGTGGTGAAAGGCGTGGTATAGAAAAAGAAAAGAAGGAAATCGCTAAAAAAATGAAGGAAAAAGGTTCGAAAATTGAATTTATACAAGAAATAACAGGATTAACAGTAGAAGAAATAAATTCATTATAAATTTCTATAAAAGTAATATCAGTTATAATTTAAACATCCAAATAAAAACAATCCTAAAAGTAAAAATATTATAAGTAATAAAATAGCAAAAAGGAGAACAATATGTCTTTAAGAATCATTTACGGAAAAACAGGAACAGGAAAAAGCAGTTTCTGTTTTTCAGAAATTGCAAAACTAATAAAAAAAGAAGAAAACATATACTACATTACACCAGAGCAATTTTCCTTTACAGCCGAAAAAAATCTAATGGAATTCTTAAAAGAAAAAGCAGTAATAAATGCAGAAGTTATAACATTTAGTAGAATGGCAAATAGAGCATTAAATGAAATTGGAGGAAAAAACAAAACCAACCTATCCAAATGTGGAAAAGCCATGTTAATCTATTCTATTTTATCCAAAAACCAAAATGAATTCCAATTTTTAGGCAAAAGTGATGAAAACATAGAAATTGGAATACAAAGTATTACAGAACTAAAAAGGCATGGAATCACATTAGACATATTAAATAAAGAAATTGAAAATTTAGAAGATAAATACTTAAAAACAAAACTAGAAGACATAAGACTAATTTACCAAAATTATGAAGAACAAATTTCAGAAAATTACATTGAAGAAACAGATTTATTAGACTATTTAGCAAAAAATATACAAAATCTAAATTGGATAAAAAATAGTATCATTTACATAGATGAATTTTCAGGTTACACAGCACAAGAATATGAAGTAATAAAACAATTTATAAAACACGCAAAACAAGTAAACATCACAATATGTATTGATAATTTAGAAATGGAAACAAATCCAGACATTGATGTATTTTATTCAAATAAACAAACACTAAAAAAGCTAATTAAAATTATTGATGAAAACAAATTAAAACTAGAAGAGCCCGTAAATTTAGAAAACCAATACAGACTAAAAAACGAAGAACTAAAAGTTTTAAGTCAAAACCTAACAGACATAAAATCCACAAAATATGAAAAAAATGTGGAAAACATACATCTATTTTTAGCAAAAAACAGATATTCAGAAATTGAAAATGTAGCAAAAACTATATGCAAAATAGTAAGAGACAAAAATTTAAGATACAGAGATATTGCAATAATCACAAAAAATATAGACATATATTCTTCACTTGTAAGAAGTATTTTTGCCAAATATGGTATACCAGTATTTATTGATGAAAAGAGAGACTTAAACCAAAACATTATTGTACAATATATACTTTCTATCTTTGAAATTTTCACAAACAATTATACAAGTGAAGCAATGTTCAACTATATAAAGCTAGGATTTTTAGACATAGAAGAAGATGAAATATTTAAGTTAGAAAATTACTGTACAAAATGGGGAATTAAACGAAAAAAATGGAAAGAAGACTTCAAATATGAAATGGAAGACGAAAATAAAAAGCAAGAAATAGAAAGACTAAACGAAATCAGAAAACAAATTATAGACCCATTAATAAATCTAAAGAAAAATATAGATAAAGAAAAAACAGCAATAAATATAACAAAACAAATTTACTCATTTATACAAGAACAAAATATAGAAGAAAAAATTTCTCAAAAAGTAAAGATGCTAGAAGAAAATGGATTAATAGATTTAGCAAATGAATACATTGAAAGTTATAACATCATTTTAGAAGTTTTAGATGAAATTGTGCTAATATTCCAAAAAAACAAAATGGGGATAGATACATATAGCAAAATTTTAAAGATTGGACTAAAAAATAGTGAATTAGGTAAAATTCCAGCAACACAAGACCAAGTAACATTAGGAGATGTTGACAGAACCAGAAGCCATAAGGTAGATGTTGTATTTGTTATAGGTTTAAATGATGGAATTTTTCCAAGTGTAAATAAAGACGAAGGCTTTTTAAATGATGCAGATAGAGAAAAATTAAAAAATGATAATATAGAACTAGCAAATGGAACATTAGAAAACTTATATGAAGAAAATTTTAATATATATAAAGTTTTAACAACTACAGAGCGAGAAATGTATTTATCATATTCTTCATCTGATGGAGAAGGAAAAGCCTTAAGACCATCTATTTTAATACATAAAATAAAAAAGATTTTTCCAAAACTAGAAGAGGAAAGTGATGTTATTAACAAAAAATATGAAATTGTAGGTCAAAATGTCACATATGAAGAGTTACTAGAAAAGCTATATCAATTAAAAAGCAAAGAAAATATTGAAAACATATGGTATGCAGTATATGACTGGTATAAACAAAATCCAAAATGGAGCAACAGATTAGAACAAGACATGGAAGGGCTAAACTATACTAATATACCTGAAAATTTAAAAAAAGAAAATATGAATAAACTATATGGAAACACATTACATACAAGTGTATCAAGACTAGAACAATACAGAAGATGTCCATTTTCATATTATCTACAATATGGACTAAAAGTAAAACCAAAGGAAGAACTAAAAATTCAAAGTTTTAATACAGGTTCATTTATGCACGAAACAATAGACGAATTTTTTAATTATGTACATGAAAATAACTTGAATTTAGCAGAATTAGAAGAAATAGACATTCAAAAAATAGTATCTAAAATAATTGATGAAGATATAGAATTATCTAAAAACTATATTTTTAAAGCAACCGTGAAATATACAATCTTAGTAAGAAGACTAAAAAAGATTGTAAGTAAAGCATTAAAATATATTATTCAAACTTTAATTTACAGTGATTTCAATATCAAAGGAACTGAGGTACAATTTGACTCAAAAGGAGAATATAAACCAATTGAGTTACAATTAGAAGACGGAAAAAGAATTGAAATCACAGGAATAATTGATAGAATTGATATAGCAAAAGAAGAGGATGGAAACTATTTAAGAATTATTGATTACAAATCTTCAAGCAAAAACATTGACTTAAACGAAGTTTATGCAGGTTTACAAATACAATTACTAACTTATGCAGATGCTGTTTGTAAAGAAGAAGATTTAATCCCAGCAGGAATATTCTATTTTTCACTATTAGAGCAGATGATAAAAGCAGATAAAAAAATATCAGATGAAGAAATAGAAGAACTTATTAGAAAAAAATTCAAGATGAAAGGGCTAATTGTAGCAGATGTAAAAATTATAAAAATGAATGATAATTCTTTAACAACAGGAACTTCTAAAATGGTTCCAGCAGCAATTAATAAATCAGGAGAAGTTATTGAAAAATGGACAAATGGAGTTAAACAAGAAGAATTTAGTATATTGCAAAAATATATTTATCAAACAATAGAAGAAATCGGGAAAGAAATTTTTTCTGGTAGTATAGATATTAAGCCATTCTACAAAGAAGGTAAAACACCTTGTGAATATTGTGAATATCATTCTATATGCCGTTTTGATCCAAGACAAAAAGAAAATACATATAACTATATTAACAAATTGACAAAAGATGATATAATAAGAAAAATGGAAAAAGAAATTCATAATAATAAATAAAAAACAAATGAAAAGGAGAAAACCGTGAAAAATAAAGAAGATGTACGAATGATGCGAAAAACAAATATGAGAATATTTCCAACATATAAAAGACTAGCATGGGACTATCTATTCTTTTATACAATAGATTTCCTATTCTTAACACAAATAAAAGGAATTAGTGCAGCAGATGTAATGCTAAAAAGTACATTTTATGCGTTTTTTAGTATTATATTACAAATCCCTGCAAATATAGTGGTAGAATTTTTAGGAAGAAAAAATAGTCTGATTCTGGGAAATATCTTAAGTTGCTTATACATGGTATTAATAATGATGAGTGGAAGCTTATTAGATTTAATTATAGCAGAACTTTTTGGAGCGATGGCTTTTACAATAAAAAATGTAGCAGAACCTAGCCTGTTAAATGAGTCAATTCCACCATCAAAATATAAAAGTCAGATTTTTGCTAGGATTAGTAGTAAAGGTGCATCACAATATTATATATTAAATGCAATATCAAAAATAATTGCAGGTGCATTATTTACAGTCAATGGATATTTACCAATAATATTATCATTAGCTATATTAATTATTGTTACAATATTATCTATTGGATTTATAGAACCAATTAATAAAAAGAAAAAAGGTAATGCTATATTGATGTATAAATTAGAGATGAAAAATATAAAAGAAGGTTTTGTTTTTGTATTAAAATCTGAAAGACTAAAAGCATTAATACTATGTGCTGCATTAATATATTCGTTATTATCAATATTATCAACATATTATACAAGTTTACAAGAAGATATAGGATTATCATCTTTTGTTATAGGTATTATTGCAGCAATAGGTGGGTTAGCAAGTGCATTTGCATCAAAAGGGCAAGAACAATTCCATCGTAAATTTAGAAATCATTCACTGTTTACTATTTGTATGATATTATCAATTAGCACTATTATTGCAGGTATATTTGGAATAGGAGCAGAAACTTATGTTATAGCATTGTTATTGGTAATAATGTCATTCTTTATATATAATTTTGGTACGGGAATGTTTTATACAATTATAGATAAATATCTCAGAAATTTTTCAAACGAAAAGATAGATACAAAAATATTTGCAGCATATAATTTATTTAGAAATGTTTTTAGAATGTTAGCAGGATTATTAGCATCTTTCTTACTAGACAAAATGGCAACCATATATTGTATGATTATCATAGGAATTATATTTACTATAATTTACATCGTACTAGAAAAATACATGAAAACAAGAGTAGGTTTAAAACCAGAAGAATATACTAAAGAGGAAAGAAGATATGATGAATTAAGTCAAGCAAAATAGATATAGTCACAATTATAACAGGTTTAAAATTTTCCAAAGCAAGATAAAAGGAGAAAATATTGTTTATGAAAGATTTATCAAATAAACAGGTTATTCATATAAAAGATGGGGACATAGAATACTTGCAATTCAAGAAACTATTAGAATACAAAGAAGTTTGCCATGCATATTCATTAGGAATAGATGTTGGATTTAAAACAACAAAACCAAATCAAAACCCAACAACACCAGAAAGAATGGAATTGGCAAAAAAATCTTATAAAAAACTTTGTAATAGTATTGGAAGTACAGATTCCCACATTGTACAGGCGAATCAAAATCATACAGACATACTAAAAATAGTAAATAAAAAAGTAAATACAGACCAACCTGACTTTAGTTTAACAGAAGAGGGAATAGAAGACGGATTAATTACAAACAAGAAAAATTTCATGTTGGCAACTACAAATGCAGATTGTATTTTACTACTATTTTTTGATCCAAACAAAAAAATAATTGCAAATACACACTCAGGTTGGAAAGGAACTCTACAAAGAATATCAGTAAAAACTGTACAAAAAATGATAAAAGAATTTGGCAGTAATCCACAAGATATCATATGTTGTATTTGTCCAAG
This sequence comes from uncultured Clostridium sp., assembly GCA_964449925.1. Classification (GTDB taxonomy): domain Bacteria; phylum Bacillota; class Clostridia; order TANB77; family CAG-508; genus CAG-269. The sequence continues at coordinate 1,403 of CAYVCM010000071.1, read as the reverse complement.
CATTAGAAAATGTCATTTTGAAGTAGAAAAAGATGTTAAAGATATGTTTCAAAATGAATTTCAAGACCTAGAAAATGCAAAGTTTATAGATATAGAAGACGAAAAAAAAGAAAAGACAATAAACTTGGCAGATTTTATAGAAGAAAAAATAGAAAATACAAAATGGAATATAGATACAGTTTTAATAAATAAAATCATTTTGCAAAATGAAGGATTAAAGCCAGACAATATGATAGATTCAGGAATTTGCAGTGTGTGTAATTCTGATATTATACATTCTTATAGAATTGAGAAAAAAGAATATAATACAGAAACAGCAATTATAGAGTTAAAATAATAAGAAAAGGATGTAATAAAAATGTTCAAAACATGGGAAGAATTAGAGCAATCTATTGTAAGTTGCAACAAATGTAAATTATATAAGACAAGACAAAATATTGTGTTTGGAACAGGAAATAAAGAAGCGGATTTGATGTTTATTGGAGAAGGGCCTGGTGCAGACGAGGATAGATTAGGAGAACCATTTGTTGGAAGAGCTGGAAAATTAATGGATTTAGCATTTGAAACTTTAGGTATTAATCGCAAAGAAGTCTATATTGCTAATATTGTAAAATGTAGACCACCTGCAAACCGAAACCCAGAAGAGGATGAAGCAAATGCATGTCTAAATTATTTAAGAAACCAAGTAATTCTTGTACATCCAAAAGTGATTGTATTATTAGGTAGTGTAGCTTTAAAAAACATATTAGGAAAAGAATATGGTATTACAGCTTCTAGAGGAAAATGGGTGGAAAAGAAAGGGATAAAATATATGCCTACTTGGCACCCAGCAGCATTATTAAGAGATGAAACGAAAAAAATAGATTTTTTGAAAGATTTAAAAAAAGTAGTAGAAGAAGGAGGAATATGTCCAAATTAAAGAAAAGAGATTTAAAGGAATAGATTATTGTAAAAAGTAATGATTTTTTTTAAAAGCAAGGAAGTATATATAAATCATTGCTTATTAAATTTATTTTAAGGTTGTTATTTGGTACAAAAATATTTTTAAATGTTCAAATTATAACAACTTAATTTTTTTACTATTCAAGAATATAGTTTTACAAATTTTATTATCTAAAATTCCATAACAAACAATTGTGTTCAATCTTAATTGTTATAAGCAGAAAGTTTAAAAAACAAATTTCCCTAGCAAAATTAAATATAAAAGGTTAAATTGTAAAGCAAGTGTAACATAAAAATAATAATTCTAAGAAAGTTATAAATACAAGATTTCCGTAAAATAAGACAAGAACAGGTTGAAATTGACAACAATCAATATAGGTTTACAATAGATATGTCACACCGAGATAAAAATAAAATATTGAAGGAAGTACCGAAAAATGATATAGTTGTTTTGACGAGAA
>CAYVCM010000070.1:0-9060 GCA_964449925.1 uncultured Clostridium sp. | reverse complement strand
GAAATAAAATTTATCCCCCTTGCAAAATACAAATGATACCTTACTTTAAGAAAGAGCAATAACGGGCATATTTAAATATTTTTAAGCCTGCATCATTGTTCAGCCTCAAATTTTACTTTAGTAAAATTTGTGTGCATTCATTAGAGTAAAGCAATATTCTTAAATAGAAAAAATTATATATTGTTTCCCATACAATAGCTAGAGTATAAACTACTCAGAATGGAGGTTTTATGAATAGAAAATACACAAAAAATAAATATTTCCCAAAATATATTTACATAATATATATCTTGTTTTTATTGCTTATTTTTACCTTTGGATATTCTTCTATTGTATATGCCTTAGGTGATCCAAAATTAATTACAACAATTAATTCTGCTTTTGAAGATATTGAAGGATGGATTTTAAAAATCGCAACGCCTGCTGCTGCTGTTGCCGTAGGCACTGGCGTATTTATGAAAAAATTCAGTTTTGGTGATGAAGAAAAAATCAAAACCGGTAAAAAATTAATAAAAGGTTCTTTGTTTTCATATGCTTTTATACTTGCAATTGATTTGATTTTATCTGCCATAGAATCTTTAGTAGGTTAGTAGGTTAGGAGGTTAGATGGAAGATTCAGAGAATATATCACAAATTATTATTGATACTATTAATACCATTTTTGAAAATCTTTTTAGCTCTATAGACAACAGTTTGTACAGTTTACTAGATGAACTAGCATTTATTAATTCTGATATTTTAACAGATGAACATTTTCAAGATATTCTTGGTACATCCAGTGCCAATGGTATTCTACTAGTTGCTAATACATTGTTATTTGCCTTTATTTTATATTATAGCATTAAATACTTATTGTCGCATTTTACATATGATAGAACTGATAAACCTTCAAGTTTTTTTATGAAAATGGTAATATATGCAATTTGTATGAATTCATCTTTTTTTATTATAGAATTATTTATTGATTTAATTTCTAATATTTCTTTATTTATTCGAAGTATTGGAGAAGATTTATTTCAAGAAAGCATTTGCTTTTCTTCCTTAATTACCAATATTAATACAAATATTGCTGTTGATACTACTTCTCTTGATATTTTCACCATTGATGGATTTATAAAAAGTGTATTATCAATTTCTTTATTAAATTTAGTCTTTACTTATTCATTGCGATATATTTTAATAAAAGTATTTGTACTTATAACACCATTTGCATTTTTATCACTTATTCTTTCAAATACAAGTTGGTTTTTTAAAGCATGGCTTAAAAATTTATTTGCCCTACTCTTTATCCAAATTATTGTATCAATCATTTTACTATTAATGTTTTCTATGGATTTTTCAAATACGGATTTATTGAATAAGTTTATTTATGTTGGAGGTATGTATGCTTTAATTAGATCAAATTCTTTAGTACGCGATTTTATAGGTGGAGTTTCCACAACTGTTACACAATCTGTGAAAAGTTTCACCCAATTAAAATAAGTTACATAAAATCAAGGAGGAATCTATGAAATTTATTTTTCCACAAAATTATGCATTTAAAAACAAAATATTAGGTTATATTGATTATTCCGTAGCTGTTATTAATGTTATATGGATGGTTATTATTGGAGGATTTTTATATTTTTTTATTTCAAATATTAATATACAAATTGTTTGTTTTATCCTATTCTGTTTTCCTGTATTTTTGTTAAGTATTTCAGGTATTCATGGTGAAAATATTATTTATATTTTGATATATATGTTTAATTTTTTAATTAAACAAAAAATATTTTTTTACTCTAAAACAGATAAATACAGGTAATTAGAAATTTGGGACTTTATTTTTAAAGAATTTACCTTGAATTTTTTGTCTAAAAAAGATATAATTTGAATTACGAAAATAGGTAGATTTATTTACAGATTAAATATATATTAATTTGAATAATTATAGATATAATTAACTATCAAGGTTTATGGGTAACCTAAAAAACCTAAATATATTATATAAGGAATGAACTATAAAATGAAATTTGAACAAAATGACAAAGCTCTTTTATTTTCAGGAACAACTTTACCAGATATATTTTTTTCAGACTATTTAACACAAATACCTGGAGATTATTTAAAAATATATCTATATATTGTATTTCTTTCTAAATATAATAAAGATATAAAAGTAAATGATTTATCTAAAAAATTAAATATACCTTTAAAATCAATTAGTGAGGGACTTAAGTTTTTAGAAAATAATAAATTACTTACAAAAAAGTCTACTGGATATATTATTACAGATCTACAAGAAACAATGTTACACGAATTATATTCTCCAAACCTTACTGTTTCTAAAGAAAAGGTTGCTCAAACAGCGAAAAATCAATCGCGTGCAAAAGCCATTGAACATATAAATAATATGTATTTTCAAGGTATTATGAGTCCTTCATGGTATAATGATATTGATATTTGGTTTAGAAAATTTGGTTTTGATGAACAAGTTATGATTGCTCTTTTTGATTATTGTTATAACAGAGGTGCTATGCATAGAAATTATGTACAAACAGTTGCCGAAGCTTGGGCAAATAACAAAATAAAAACATGGAGTGATTTGGATAAATATTATGAGAAACAAGAAAAGTTGAATGTTATTAAGAAAACAATTTCTAAAAAACTTGGTAAACATGGAAATTTAACACAGTATGAAGAAGCTTATATTGAAAATTGGGTAATTAATTATGGATATGAAATGGATATTATAGAAATTGCTTTAAAACGTACAACTTTGAAACAATCTCCTACATTTGAATATATTAATACAGTTATCACAGATTGGCATGATAGAAATTTAAAAACACCTTCAGAGGTTAATGCATTTATTGAGCAAAGAAAGAAACTCAACAAAAATACTAAAAATCTAAAACAACAAGTAGATAAAATGAATTATGAACAAAGAAAATATGAAAATTTAGATTTTTTATATGCAAATCAAACAAATAATAATGAAGTTGGAGAAGGTAACAATATATAAAAAAGGATGTGAATAAATGGCTAATGAAATTTTGAATACTTTATTAAAAGAATATGAACAAAAAAAAATAAAGGCAGAAATAGATGCTGAAGATAGGAAAGAAGAATTGTATAAAAAAATCCCAAAATTACAAACTTTAGAAGATGAAATAAATACATATGCACTTTCTACTACTAAAGCAATTTTAAATAATAAAAAAACATCTATAATTTCTTTATCAGATAAAATAAATTATTTAAAAAACGAAAAAGATGATGTTTTAAAAAAGCATAACATTCCAATTGATTATCTTCAACCACATTATGAATGTAATTTATGTAAGGATACTGGCTATGTACAAAAAGATAATTATCAAACAGAAATGTGTTCTTGTTTAAAACAAAAATTATTGGATATTTCTTTTAACAAATCAAATATGTCAAATTTGGATAAAGAAAATTTTTCAACTTTTAACGAATTACTTTTTTCTGATGAAACCAATCCTGAAAAGTATAAATTTAATATTTCTCCTAGGGAAAATATTAAAAAAATCAAAGAAAAATCTTTAGAATTTGTGCAAAATTTTGATAATACAGATTATAAAAATCTGTTATTTTCAGGAAATACTGGTCTTCGGAAAAACTTTTCTTTCTAACTGTATTGCAAATGAGGTTTTGAAATTAGGAAAAACTGTATTATATCAAACAGCACCGGTTTTACTTGAAAACATTATCGATTACAAATTAAGCAAACAAAAAGAAAGTTTAGAAAATATTAATAAATCTGTATTAGAAACTGATTTATTAATTATAGATGATTTAGGTACAGAAAGTTTAAATAGCATGAAGTTAAGTGAATTATTTACAATTATTAATACTAGAATTTTAAATCTAAATAATAAAGTTACAAAAACAATTATTTCTACTAATTTGAATATTAATGAAATTTTTAATAAATATGAAGAAAGAATTGGTTCTAGAATTGCAGGATATTATGATATCTACTGTTTTTTTGGTGATGATATACGCTTTAAAAAAAGATAAATCTTTTCTAGGATGAAAATAGACTGAAGGTTAATCCTTCAGTCTATTTTATGTTACTTTTTATTATCTTTCTTGATAATTTTCTCCTTTTTTTTCTTTCATTTTTTTATTTATACTTTCAATTTTTTTCCTGACAAATTCTATTGGAATATCTTCCTCTTGCGAAAATTGTTTTATAAATTTTTCTCTTTCTTCTTCGGTTTTGGCAAATTCCAACAATCTATATAAGTCATTTTCTATAAGTATTCCCCAAATTATTTCTTGCATATTTTGATCCATACTTATCACTCCATTCAAGACAAATTGAAAATATTTTAATTATCTACTTCATTAATATCTGGTGTTAATATTTCCATACTAACTACTTTACCACCATCACTTGTTCTCATTAATGTAACACCTTGTGTTGATCTACCTAAAATGCTTATATCTTTTACATTAATTCTAATAATTGTTCCTGTATCTGTAATTAACATTACATCATCTTCTTCAGATGCAATTCTAACACCTATTAGTTTTCCTGTTTTTGGTGTGATTTTGTAAGTAATAACTCCTTTTCCACCTCTGTTTTGTACTCTATACTCATCTAGTTCTGTTCTTTTACCAAATCCATTTTCTGTAATTGCTAATAAAGTTGCTTTTCCACCATTAATTACAGATTCCATTCCAATGACTTCATCATCTTCATCAATTCTAATACCAATAACTCCTTGAGAAACTCTACCCATTGGTCTTACATCTTTTTCATCAAATGTTATACACATTCCATTTCTTGTAACTAAAACAACATTATCTTGACCATCTGTTAATCTTACACTAATTAATTCGTCTCCTTCTTTTAAGGTTATACCTTGTAATCCTGTCTTTTTATGAGAATCATATTCTTTTAATGCTGTTTTCTTAATTATTCCATGTTTTGTTGCCATCAATAAGTATTTACCATCTGCAAAATTTTGAATTGGTATTACAGCAGATACTTTTTCTCCTGCATCTAGCCTTAATAAGTTTACAATTGCTGTACCTTTTGCAGTTCTACCTGCTTCTGGAACTTCATAACCTCTTAAATGATATAATTTACCCTTATTTGTAAAGAATAAAATAACATCATGTGTTGAGGCAGTAAAGATTTGTTTTACAAAATCTTCTTCTCTTGTTGCCATTCCTGAAATTCCTTTTCCACCTCTTTTTTGACTTCTATATGTATCAATTGGCACTCTTTTAATATATCCAAAATGTGTTAGAGCTACAACAGTTTGCTCCTCTTTTATTAAATCATCTAAATCTATTTCTCCTTCTGCTGCAACAATTTTGGTTTTTCTTTCATCACCAAATTTGTCTCTAATTTCTAGTAATTCTTCTTTGATAATATCAAATACTAATCTTTCACTATTTAGAATATCTCTTAAATGTGCTATTAATTCCATTAATTGATTATATTCTTCTTCAATTTTTTCTCTTTGTAAACCTGATAATGTTTTTAATCTCATATCAAGAATCGCTTGTGCTTGGACATCTGTCAATCCAAATCTTTCCATCAATCTCTCTTTTGCATCATCATAAGAATTTCGAATGATATTAATTACTTCATCAATATTATCAATAGCAATTCTTAAACCTTCTAAAATGTGTGCTCTTGCTAGGGCTTTATCTAATTCAAATTGAGTTCTTCTTAAAATAACATCTTTTCTATGGTCAATAAAACAATCTAAACATTGTCTAAGTGTTAATATTTTTGGTTCTCCATTAACCAATGCTAGCATAATAATACCAAATGTTGTTTGCATTTGTGTATGCTTAAATAATTGATTTAAAACAACTTGTGGATTTGCATCTCTTTTTAATTCAATTACTACCCTTACTTTATCAATTCTATCTGATTCATCCCTACATTCTGATATACCTTCTACTTTTCTTTCTTTTGATAAATCTGATATATTTTTTATTAAATTTGCTTTATTTACTTGATATGGTAAAGAAGATACAATAATTCTTTGTCGATTTCCACTCATTTCTTCTATTTCTGTTTCAGCCCTTAAAGTAATTTTTCCTTTTCCTGTTGTATATGCTTGTTTAATTCCATCTAATCCTAATATGATTCCTTCAGTTGGAAAATCTGGTCCTTTAATAACTTTCAACAATTCTTCATCAGTTACATTATCCTCATCAATGATTTTAACAATACCATCAATTAGTTCTGTTAAATTATGTGGAGGTATATTAGTTGCCATACCTACTGCTATACCAGAAGATCCATTTGCAAGTAGTGCAGGTATTCTTGCTGGTAAAACTGTTGGTTCTTGTAATCTATCATCATAGTTTGGCATAAAATCTACTGTATTTTTTTCTATATCTGTCAACATATATTCTGTAATTTTAGCCATTCTTGCTTCAGTATACCTCATGGCTGCTGCACCGTCACCATCTACGGAACCAAAGTTACCATGCCCATCAATTAACATATATCTCATAGAAAAATCTTGTGCTAATCTAACCATTGCATCATATACAGAACTATCACCATGTGGATGATATCTACCTAAAACTGAACCTACTGTATTAGCACACTTCCTATATGGTTTATCTGCTGTTATTCCATCTTCATGCATTGAATATAAAATTCTTCTATGTACTGGTTTTAAACCATCTCTTGCATCTGGAAGTGCACGAGAAACAATAACGCTCATTGCATAGTCTATATATGCTTCTCTCATTTCTTTTTCAATGTCTTTTTCTATAATTTTCCCGTCTCTTCTCTCTTGTCTTTCTTCCATTGTTTTCCCTCTCTTCCTTTATATTTCTACCTTTGTATTATACTAAAACAAACCTTACTTTGCAAGTAAAATCATTAAAAAAAGCTAGGGAAATAAATATTTTACTAAAATATAGATATAGGTCACTTAGCAATGTTATATTTATCATTATATCTTTTAAAAAATTAATATAAAATAAATCCTTTTAACTTAATCTTACTTTTAACTATTACTTTCTTTAAAAATACTCAACATAAAATTGATACCATCAATAAAACCTAGTTTATACAATTCCGTATTATATTCTGCTATTTTCATATTATAATTGTCTTCCAAATTACAAAATACTTCTTCTAACATTTCCCTATCACTAGAATCTTTTATAATTTCTTCAAATTCTATATTATATAATCGGTTTTCTAAATTTTTGTTTACCTTTTTTAGTATTTCATCAATTTTTTCTTCTCGTGCTTGATATATAATATCAAGCATATCTTTTTTATTAAAATTTATACTCATATTTTTTATTCTCCTTACCTATTCATATGTAATTTACATATATATTACTTTATATTTATTGTAAATATAATATTTTTCAAATTACAAATAAATGCATTTGCTATTATTTACTTTTTTTATCTTTTTATACCTTTAAATATCAAAATACTATTAAGAAAATCCATATTAATATATACTTATTTGGTATAAAATATTACATAATAATTCTACTGTTATTTCATAATTATATGCTTTCTGCGTATCTTCTTCATACGCTTATAGTCTGTCGGTTTTTATTCCTTTTTGTAATATAATGCAAATAATATTTTTATTGAGGTGACATTATGCAAGAAGATTATAAAGTTGGAGAACGAATTCGTAAAATAAGAGAAGAATTAAACATGAATAGAGAAAATTTTTCAGAAATGATTGATATCTCAAATGTATTCTTAGGACAAATAGAACGTGGAGAAAGATCATTAAGTTTAAAAACTTTATCCAAAATTTCAAAATTTACTGGTGTTCTACTGATTATATTTTGTTCGGTGATAATAGAAAAAACGAAACAATAGATAAAATTAATAGAATATTAACTAATTGCTCAAAAGAAAGCTTAACTTTTATATATGAATTTACTTGTTCTGTTAGTGTATTTTTAAAAAATAAAAATCGAAATTTATAATTAAGAAAAGAGATTCCTTAAATAGGAATCCTTTTATATTTAATAGAATAAAAAATCTTTATTTAAACTTAAATATTATTAACTAAAACTCTAATACATTTAAGTAAAATACTATTTATTTATAATCTAACTTTAATACTCTAATCTCTAAACTCATGAAAATTATTTAAAACGAAAAATCTATTAAAAAATTTTATGAATCTATCATAAAAATCGATAAATTAAATTTTCTCTCTTTTATAACTTTAGAAAAAAATATTTTTAAATTAGTTTTCCTGCCAATTCTAACTGTTCACTGTTCAAATTAAAATCTTGTCCATTATTTTTTATCAAATTATGTAAATTTTCTATAACTCTAGCTTGACTAATTGTTTCTTCTAATGGTGCCAAATTATTTAAAATTTCTTCTATTTTATTATACTCCTGTTCCATACCATCAAAATCTTGATTATTAAAATAATCTTTCCAATTATTCATATACTTTTCAATATTATCCATTTCTGCGCTTTGTTCTTTGAATTTTTCTTCTATATTACTTTCAATACTATTTAATATAACATTTTTTCCTTTCTTAATTGTACTTGCAACACTATTACTTATAACTCCATTATCATTTATTTTATCAACAACTGTATCTAATAATGTAGAAATTCCATCAATTAATCCACCAGATTCAACCGCAGTCTGCATCTGTGAAATATTTTCAAAATTCCCAGTAACAATACCAATTGCACTCTTACCAATATCAATAGCATCATCAATTGTCTTTGTAATGCCTTCTTTTAATCCATATTCTAATAAATTATCTTTAATGTTAATAACCTGTTCATCTATAAAATCTGGTAATACCGCTCTTATCCCTACATCAATTGCTGTATTTATTGTTTTTCCTAATGTTGTTTCTAAAAAATTAATTTGTTCATCATTATTGGTTATTTCATTATTTAATTCTACCTCATTTGCTAATGTATCTATTTCCATATATCCTCACCTTTTTCCTTTTTTAGTATTTTTTTATTACTTTTAATTTAAAATTAATTTAATTTTTTTTAATTATTTTTTATTAATTAATTTTTTTTAATTATTTTTTATTAATTAATTTTT
>CAYVCM010000069.1:8804-9282 GCA_964449925.1 uncultured Clostridium sp. | reverse complement strand
CATTCGTCATTTATTCAATCTAAAATAATATACCTCCAATTAGCTAGCATATTAGTTGTGAATTGTAACAATATATTAGTAATGAGGTGGTATTATTATAAATTGAATAAATAACTAATGTGTACTAAAAAAGAGTCTAAACAATCTTTGTTCAAACTCTTTTTTCTTTATAAAATTTATTCATATTTTTTATATTTTATATAAGTAAATATAGCAACACTTGCTGTAATAACAATAGCAATCAACAAAACATTTTCAAGACCTGCATATGGTAATTTTGAACTACTTGTAGAAGATCCATTACTATTTGAACTTCCACTTGAGCTTCCTATATTACTACTATTACTACCTCCTACTGCATTACCTGTATTTATATTTGTATCATCGTCATCTGTTGCATTTCCTGTATTCGTATTTGTGTCATCATCATCTGTTGTATTTCCTGTGTTTGTATTTGTATCGTCATCATCTGTTGTGT
>CAYVCM010000069.1:0-8704 GCA_964449925.1 uncultured Clostridium sp. | reverse complement strand
TTCCTGTACTTGTATTTGTGTCGTCATCATCTGTTGTGTTTCCTGTACTTGTATTTGTGTCGTCATCATCTGTTGTGTTTCCTGTACTTGTATTCGTGTCATCATCATCTGTTGTATTTCCTGTACTTGTATTTGTATCATCATCATCTGTTGTATTTCCTGTACTTGTATTTGTGTCATCATCATCTGTTGTATTTCCTGTACTTGTGTTTGTATCTTCGTCATCTGGATTGTGTTCTGAATCTTCTGAGTCACGATCAATTCCCGTAATATTGATTACATATATTGTTGCATTTCCATATTCGTCTTCTGCATACAGTGTATATGTTCCATTTTCTGAAAACCTAACCTTTACTTCTGCTGTCTTATCACCAGTTACCATTTGTAGTATAGTCCCATTATCTTCAAAATATTCTATATTTTGTTCTCCATTTGCTATTTTAACAGTTGCAATTTGAGATTCTGAGTCTGTTATAGTAAAAGTTATAGTCTCTGATAACCTACCATCCATAGCATCATTTGTAATTTCAATTGATGGAGGTGTTGTGTCATTAAATTCTGGTTCATCTTCAATACTTGTTACTTCGAAAACTTCTATTGCAGTATTTCCTGCTTCATCTTTAGTATATATTGTATATGTTCCATTTTCTATAACATTTATAGCTGCTATTGCAGAAGTACCATCTTTTTGAAATGTTAGTTCTTGTCCACCATCTTCAAAATAATCTATCGTCTGTTCACCTTGTGCAGCTTTAACTGTTTGAATACCTGTTAAATTATCTGAAAGTGATATATATACTTCTACATTTTCATTATCTGTATTTTGTTGTGTTATTGTAATTTCAGGTGCTGTTTTATCTATAATAAAGCTTACTACTGTTTCATTTCCTGCTTCATCAACAGCCTTTAAAATATATTCTCCTTCTTCTTCAAGAGTGTCCCCGTTAGTATAATTTTGTACATCTACTTCATCTTTAGTCAAGTAAATTTCTGCTAAATTTTCATCTGTAATAATTGGTGTTACATTATAATTATATATACCATTTTCTTCAACACCAGTTATTTCTGGTGGTGTTGTATCTTCTTCTGATGGTTGTTCTTCTGTACTAGTAATTCCTGTTAAGTTTATTGTATACATATATGAGTAACCTTGTTCATCTTCTACATATACATAAATTCTACAATCTTCGCTAACGGTATATGTTCCAACAACTTCTCTTCCAGATTCTATTTCAATTTCCTCTCCATTGTCTTGAAAATAATCAATAGTGATATCCTCTCCTATAGCTACTTTCATTTTAACAATATCACATATGTTATTTGTAGCTGTTATTGTTAAATTTCCTGGTGAATCTTCGTCTTGTGTAATTGTTACATTCATTGTTTTTTCTTCTGCAGTGATTCTTTTTTGTGTCATAAGCCTATATCCTGCTTCATCTTCTATATAGAATATATATGTATCATCTTCTGGAGCTATGTATGTAACATTTACTGTTTGTCCTTGTGTAATTTCTAATCCCTCTATATCATCAAAATCATCAAAGCTAGTAATTTCTGAGGTTTTAGCTACTTTTACAGATACTATATCACAAATACTATCAGTAATTTGCAAATTAACTTCTCTTGTATTAGTACCTTCTGTAATCTCTACTGATATTGGTGTGTTTCTTTCTGCAACATACATTTGGCTTGTTGCTTTATTACCTGCACTATCTTCTGCATAAACAACATATAATCCTTCTTCTTCGATTCCAGTATATTTTACAGATACTTGATTACTTTTTACAAACTCAATATCTGTTCCTTCTGTAGAAAAATCAATATTGTCATTTATATTGTCTTTTTTAGCAATTTTTAGTTTTTCAATTGTATAATTATTACTTGTTACTTCTATATTTAATATTAATGGATTTTCTTCGTCTTTTTCTAATGTTATTTGAGGTACATTATTAGGATCATTTACTGTTAATCTTGCTAAAAATATGTCTCCTCTAGAATTTTTTGCATAAACTGTATAACTTCCATAACCACTTAATTCAAAGGTTACTTCAATACTTTGTGATGGTGTTATATCAAATTCATAAATATCGTCATGATCTTCTTCAAAATATGATACATTATCAGTTTCGATGTATTGAGGTACATATTTTAAATCTGTTATATTATATTGACTATCTGTTGCTATTACATGAATTAAGTTAGAATCAGTTTCATCTCTTTCTAACTGAACACTTAATGTTACTTCATTACTTGTATCTTCTTCTGCTTTTGAAACTATTGGTAAACAGTTTGATATTATTATAATACTAATTACGAAAAAAGATATTATTTTTTTTATTTTTACTTCCACTTTCAATGTCCTCCTTTGTTTATAAAACATCTTTCATTTTTAATCAAAACATATTATATCATTTAAAATATGTTCTAACAATGGTAATTTTTTCAGTATTGGAATTTATATTTAACCATAACTAATTTCCCTTTATATCTTCTTCTACTTCTATATTATTTACATTATTATTATCATGTACTTTTAAATAATATGGTTGTATATCAAGTAAACTATCTATATATATAATATTTCCATCTTTATCACTTATCTTCAAATTTGGGAATGTTTTTATCATTTTTTCGTCTCCCCAAAATGTGTAAATAAATTCAGATAAATTTTCATTTCCATAAATTTCATCATATTGCTCTATTATGGCTTCTTTATTATCTACATCAATATCATTTTGAACAATTATTCTTACTAGAAAAAATTCAAGAGCAAAAGCAGTAGAAATACAATCTATCATGAGTAGTATAAATACTGTCATAACAAATGTTTTTAATGCTTTATAAGTTTTAAATTTGCTTTTAACCCAATTAATGATTTTATCAATTTTAGGATTTAAAGATGCGATTAGATAAATACCTAAGAATCCCCAAAATACTGAAAAGTATACACAGATTCTACCATTTAAGTTTAATGGCATATTTGAATAATCCCACCATTTTACACCTAATAGAAGCTCTCCTAAGAAACTGATTGTATATTCAACAACTGAACCTACAAAAAAACCTCCAATAAATAATGCATTAAATTTTTTAGGAAATTTGTGTAAACAAATAATCATTACAATAGCACCTAGTCCATAAATTCCACAAAAAGGTCCATACAAAAAACTCTGTCTACTTTCCCAAACACCTTTAGTTATAATTCCATAAATAGTTTCTATTATATATCCTAAGATACTATAAATAATAAAATAAGCTAATATTCGCCATATACTAATTCCATTTATAGTTTTTTTCTTTGTCTTTGCTAAATTGTTTTCTTTTTGATTTGTTTCTTCCGTATTTTCCTTCTCTAATTGTTTTTTATTGTTATATTTATCTTTATTACTTTTTATTTTTATCATTCCTTTCATGATAGAAGTATGATGAAAAAATAAAATTTTTTCATTCAAAATTTTATCATAAGATATAAATATATACAATAAAAATTAATCAATTTATTTCCTATCCATAATTTTTAGTTGACTTTCATAATAATATTTTACATCTTATTTTTTAAAATATTATTTTTAATTTTAATAAATAGGAATTTTTAGTTTCATTCCCTCTTTTAAATCACTTGTTGTCATATTGTTTTGCCTTTTTATTTCTAATATTACATTTTGAATATTTTTGTTTTTAAAATAAGAATTTTCTTTTATTTCATTTTCTGCAATTTCCCATAAAGTTTCTCCTTTTGTAACATATTCTATTTTGTATCTTTCTTCTGTATTAGAATATGTTTGATTATTAGATAAAAATATTATTACACATATCAAACTTATCAAAATTACAATCATTCTTATTAATTTATATTTATTAACAATTTTTATTTTTTTCATAATAACCTCCTTAAAAGAACAGTGAAGTGATTTTTATGTCACATAAAATAAATGTTCGCTATGGTTGTATTATATGCGAACATTTATTTCTTGTCAATAGTTTTTGCAAAAAAATGTTTGATTTTAAATTAATATTGGACTGATTTGTTCCCTTTCTAATGCGTATTCTATTGTTTTTATAATATATTCAGCATCAAACACAATAGATTTTGGTTTGGTTATTGGATTATCTTGTTTAAATGGAACAAAATAATAATTTTTTCTATTTAGTAACTTTCCTATATTTTCTGCATTACCACTTAATCCATTATTTGTCGAAGGTGCTATAACAAGAGGTAAGTTGTTGCGTAAATGTGATTTTACTGCCATTGTAGCTGGTGTATCTATAATATCATTGGCAAGTTTTGCCATTGTATTTCCAGAACATGGTGCAACAATCATAATATCTGTCATTTTTTTTGGTCCTATTGGTTCTGCATCAATAATTGTATGAATAATTTTCTTTTTTGTTATTTCCTCTATTTTTTTGATAAAATCTTCTGCTTTTCCAAATTTAGTATCTAGAGTGTAGCTATTATATGACATAATTGGTATAATTTCTGCTCCTTTTTCTATTAGTTCTTCCATTTTTGGTAATACTTTTTTAAATGTACAAAATGAACCTGTTAATACAAATCCTATTTTTTTATCTTTTATATCCAAGTATATTCCTCCTTTCACATTATTTTTAGTACATAAGAAGTAATATGCAATAAGGTTAGATTTCTTATATAATATGATTTTATGTTAATAATATTTCACTCTTTTTTATAATTTTTATTTAGCAAGGATAAGGAAAACTCTCGCTTTGCAAGAACTTTTCTCTACTTTTTTCTTATTCAGCAAAAAGAAAAGCACCACCAATAGCCGGTAGTGCCTTTGTGAAAAGTTACTTTTTTTGTTTCTGAATCTCATTTGCCATAGCAACGACGAATTCAGAAACAACAGGGGGTTTCTGTCTAGGTCCAAACACTCTTTTTATATAAATGTTTGAACCTTTTTCAGATTCAAATGCAGTTTTTATTGCAAAACGCATACAGCGTTCTGCATTGATTGGACTAACTCCGAAAGTTTCCGCAACTCGCGGATATAACTCTCGTGTCACACCTTTCTCCAGTATTTCTGGAGAATTAATTAGCAGGAGTATTGATTCTTTTAGGTATCTATACCCCTTTAAAAATGAGGAAACTCCCATTTGATTTAGGGCATTTTCCACCCTTTCCTCATTACTTTTTTGAATTGGATTCCCCATTTCCAATTCAATTTCTTCCATTAATACTTCTGCTTCTTGCAGAAGCATTTTTAACTTCCGTAACTTTTCTTCCATGTCTCTTTCTCCTTTTTTTATTCTGAGAATTTTCTCAGTTATTATAATTATATCTCTAAATTAACATAAAGTCAATTTGGATATATTTGTATACTGAAAAAATAGTATCTAATATTAATATGGCAATTAATATAAAACAAAAAATCTTTTGTATATTGTTTGTATTTCCTTTTGTTATATTTTGAATTTTATTTTGTATATATGGATGTAACTTTTCTAATAATATTAAGCCTATTACACCCCAAAATATGGAATATATTAAACTTATTCTACCTTGAATGTTTAAAAAATCTCTTGAATAATCCCACCATCTAAGTCCAAATAGCATTTCTAGTGTAAGAGAAACAATATATTCAAAAATAGTAAATGTAATTATTGCAATTATGAATTTTAGAAGAGGTTTTTTATATATTTTTTTTGTTATTTGTAATAACAAAACTGCTCCGAAACCATACATAGGACAAAATGGTCCATATAAAAATCCTCTTTTTACGAAAAAGCCATGCACAAATAATGCATAAATGGTTTCTATTAACCATCCTATAAAAGAATATATGAAAAAGTAAATAATACACTCTATTATTTTATCTTTTGTATTTTGCGCTTTTACAACTTCTTCCATAAAAATCCCCTTTTTCTTCTCTATTTTATATTCTTTTGTATTGACTTTAATGCTTCCTCTGTTGTTTTAGTTTTATCAAATTTATTAACAATAAATATAATAATTCCAACTATCAAAAATGTAATAATGTAAATTCCTAAACTAATCTCCCAATCTCCTTTCATTAGTGTATTTCCTACAAATGTTGATGAAACAACTGATGGTAACCTAGCAAATGTTGATATTAAAATAAATCTTATTGGTTTAATTGGTAATAATCCTGCAATATATACTAACAAGTCCTTTGGTGTTCCTGGTATCATAAATAAAATTATCATAATCCACTGAATCTTTTTTGGATTTTTAAACAATTTACTATTCTCAATCTTTTTTACTTTTTCTTCATCACAAATATCATATACAAATCTTTTACCTAACTTTCTTACCAGAAAAAATATAGCTGTTGTAATAATACATACTGAAACTGTGATAAATAGTAGTCCACCCCATCCACCATAGCACATACCTGCCAATATTTCAATTGGTTCACCTGGAAGTATAATTAAAAATATTTGTGCTACTTGAAGTCCAAATAGCATTAATAAACCTATTAAACCAGAATCTTGTACCTGATCTCTAAATGTTTCTCTTCCCTCTATTGTAGTTAGATTACGCATAATAGGTATTAAATAAATGAATATGCCTATTATAATAGTTATTGCAATTATTGCTACAATTATTCTAAATACTTTTATTTTTTCTTTTCTACTCATTTTTTCCTCTCTTATTTTGTAAAAATAAAATAATACTCATATATTATACCACATTTTTCATAAACTGTATGCATTCCTTATTTTTTTATATTGTTTTTTTGTAATTTTGTTACAATTCATATTATGTCACATTGTCATGCTATTGAATGTTAACTGTAAATATAATATAACAGGTATTTATTAAGTATTCTTTTATTAAATCTTAAAATTTTCTTAAATTTAAACTATTGAAAATTATCTAAAACCTATGAGAGGTATACCTAAAAATAAGATTATGAAGGTATACCTCTCATAGCAATTAGAAAAAGTTTTATGTATAATTAGTTATTTGCAAATTGTTTATTCCTTTTTCCATGTCATTATATATTCTGTCTCATTAAATTTTTCATTCAACTGTATCTTGTTATTTTTAAATTTTAGTTTTGAAAAAAATACAATTGCATTCATATTTTTCTCAAAAATTTTTATAAAAATATCTGCCTTTTCTTCTAAATTATCTCTAAAATAATTTAGCAATTTTGTTCCAATTTCGTTTCCTCTATTTTCTTCTTTTACAAATAATGCTTTTATCTCATTATCATAAATAGAAATAAATCCTAATATTTCATCATTTTCAATATATACATAAGTTTTAAAGTTTTTTAAAAAATCTACTTTTGTTTGATTATAAATTTCTAGCCAATAATCTTTTTCAATAAAACTATTTGCTTTAAAATTACCTTTGACCCATATTGTCATAACTTTTGTCAAATCATCTTCTTTTATTTTTCTTATCATATTTATCACCTTTTCCTTTGTTTTTCTCAAATTTAACGGAAGAATGTGTATTTTTGAGTATATTTTTGTTAAAGTCTGATGATTTTTATAAAAACTATTTTGCAAGCCACTCTTCAAAAGCACGAAATTGATTTTCTGATTCTTTACTTATTTCTTGTACAGTTTTTTTACTAGCTTTTTTGAAATCTTTTGTGCTTAACCTTGTTTCATAACTAATTTGTGTAATATCATCTATTTTATATTCTATATCCAAATCTGTTAATGTATTATTTGTTTTTTTACTATATGCTAGATTATATATCTTTTGTCCCATAATAATAGATAATATCATAGAATGAAATCTAGTACAAACCATATATTTCATTTTACTATATTCTTTTATGAATGTTTCTATGTCTCCAGTATATTTAATTGTTCCTACTTTTTGCTTATAGTTTTCTGGTAATAAATTTATTATTTTTTCAATAGCTTTTTCATCATTTTCTGCTGAACAAAAAGATATTAAGTTGACTTTATATCCTCTTTTCAAAAATTTCATAATTATTCTTTTTATGTAATCATTATAGATAGGTTCTTTATCTTTCAATTTTTCTCTTATTTCTAAGTCTATAACAGATATACCAATGCTTCTAAATTTTTTTCGTTGTTTTAGCTTAGAAAAGTCATATGCAAATACTACATCTGGTGCATAAGACACACTTTTTATATCAGAAAATAAATTGTATGATGATTTATCTCTAAAACATATATTTTCACACAATTCAAATAAATTTTTAGCATTTTGAAGATATTCATCTGTTTCATAAGGTCCAAAATTGCATGTCATATAAAATAGTGGTTTTTTGTTTTCTTTACATTTTTTTGCAAATATTGTAAATTCTGAAACTTCTCCCTTAGAATATTCAGATTCCATAAATATAGATCCTCCAATATAAATAAAGGCATCAAATTCTTCTATATTTACTAAATGTATATCTCTGTCTGCTTCTATGTAAGTTACATTAACTAAATTTTGAAATGCTTTTTTATATTTTTCTTCTCTTATATGTATATGGAATGTAATGTCTGGATATCTATTTGCTAAGATATAAATAAATAAATCATCTCCTAAATTTGCTCTAGAATATCCAAAAACTAAAACTTTTTTTCCCATATTATTCCTCCCATAAATCTTTTATTATTTTTTTGATTTTATCATATATGTTTTTATTTTACAAGAATAATAGCAAGCTTTCTTAAACATTTTAAAGCACAATTCACAGCTAATATGCTAGCTAATTGGAGGTATATTATTTTAGATTGAATA
>CAYVCM010000068.1:0-9472 GCA_964449925.1 uncultured Clostridium sp. | reverse complement strand
TAATACTTGCAATATTTCTTGTTTATCTGTAACACCAACAAATGTTTTTATAGGGTTTCCCTTTTCAAACACCATTATAGTTGGTATACTCATAACATCATACTTAATAGCTAACTCTTGATTATTATCTACATTTATTTTTCCTACTTTTACTTGTCCTTCTAATTCTTTTGCAATATCATCAATAACTGGTGACATCATTTTACATGGTCCACACCAATCTGCATAAAAATCTACTAAAGTTTTTCCTTCAGATTGCAATACTTCTTTTTCAAAATTATTTTCTTCAAATGTTAAAACACTCATATCTTTCACCTTTCCTTTCTCAAATCTAAAAAACAAATTATTTTTTATTCTATAGTTTTGTCATTTTTTAGTTAACTTATACTTATGTTCTTCTAATATAACTAATTGCTTGCAACCCAGCCTTAGTACCTTCATAAACAGCCTTAGATACTTGCAATAATCCACCTACACAATCTCCACAAGCATAAATCCCTGGTATGTTTGTTTCCATATTTTCATTTACTACAATTCTATCTTTTTTAGTTATAATTCCAAGCTTTTTAGCAAACTCATTTCCTCCTGCTACACCAAGTGCTACAAATATACCATCTGTTTTTGATTTACTATTGTCATCAAATTCTATTTCTTCTACTTTAGTATTTCCTCTTACTTCGCGAATTTTTCTAGTATCTATTTTAACATTATCTGCTCTAATTTCAGGAGCTTCTTTTCCATTTGTTAAAATGGTAATACTATTTGCAATATTAATCAATTCATTTGCTTCTGATATAGCATATTTTCCATTTCCTAAAATAGACACATCTTTGTTTCTATAAAAGAATCCATCACATACAGCACAATAACTAACACCTTTTCCTTCAAATTCTTTTATACCTTTAATTTTAGATGTATTTTTCTTGTTGCCTGTTGCAAATATCACAGTTTTTGTTTTATATATTTCTTTCTCTGTCATAACTAAATATTCACTTTTTTCACCAAATTGTATATTTGTTACTTCTTCTTTTTTAACATCAATTTCTAAGTTTTTTGCTTGTTTTATTCCTGCTTTATATAAATCTTTTCCAGATATTCCATTTTCAAATCCATAGTAGTTTTCTATTTTTTCGGTTTTTTCTAAGTCTGATTGGTCTTTATATAGGATTAGAACTTTTAGGTTTGCTCGTTTTGTATATAGCCCTGCAGAAATGCCTGCTGGTCCTGCACCTATTATTATAACATCATACATAAGTTTTAAGCCTTTCTTTAATTCTATTATTATATGTTTACATTACGCATTATATCATTTGAGTTTCTATTGTGCAAGCCATCATATTAACTTTGAATAGTAACTTTATTAAAAAAGATATACTTTTAAATCTGTTTATGTTATTATAATAAAGGGAGGAATTAAAATTGAAAGTATTATTTAGAAATACAACAACATATTCTCAACGCATATATGATGATTTTTTAGAATTTCATAAAAATCATTTTTCTTTTAGATACAACTTATTTTCAGTTGTAATTTCTATGCTCTTTTTATTTTTAATTATGCTATATGTAAAAAATCGCTATTATGGATTAGCCATAATTTTTTGTGCTTGTCTAACTTCCTTTATTTTATACAGATATTTTCACCCAATTGAAGAAGTTAGAAAAGAATATAATAGTGATAAATTTACTAAATCTCAAAGTTTTACATTTTTATTTTATGATAAATCCTTTAAAATCTATACTAAAAAAGAATATTCTATTATCCGTTATTCTGAACTTTATAAAATTTTTGAGACTGACAAATTTTTCTATTTATATTTAGATAATAGACATTCATTTATATTAGATAAATCTGGATTTAAAAAAGGCTCTTCAAAAGCATTTACCAACTTTATAAAGAAAAAATGTCCTTTTAAATTTAGAAATGATAAATAGAAATAGCTTTGTAATTATTCTTTAGCACACTAATATAATTTTTCTTTTGAAAATAAGATACTTATTTTTACTTTAGGTCTAAGTAACTTAAAGTTTCATATTGTTTCTTATACAATAAAAAACTACAATATGTTAGTTTTTCAACTTTCAAATTGTAGTTTTTTGCATTATTTTTTTATATGTTCTTTTATCTTTTCTTCATCAATTGATAGTTTTTCTTCTTCGCCAGTTTTCATATTTTTTAATGTTACTTCATTTGCTTTGATTTCATCTTCGCCAATGACAATTACATATGGAATTTCTAATTTATCTGCATATTTGAATTTTGCTTTTAGTTTTTTATTATTTAAAAATATTTCCGTGTTTATCCCTACATTTCTTAATTTTGTTGCTAATTTTATTGGCTCTTCTAAATTTTCTATCATTGGAATAATTAATATATCTGCTACTGATTTTCTATCTGCTTTAATAATATTTAGTTCATTTAATTTATAGAATAATCTTGTCAATCCAATAGAAACTCCAACACCTGGTAAACTTTTATCTGTGTAATATTCTGCTAAATTTTCATATCTTCCTCCAGAACATACACTACCAATTTCTCTATAATCATTTAAAAATGTTTCATAAACAGTTCCTGTATAGTAATCTAGTCCTCTTGCAATTGTTAAATCTACTTTAAAGTGTGTATCTGGAACACCAAATATTCTTACAGTTTTAACGACTGCTTTTAATTCTTCTACACCTTTTAAATATGTATCATTTTCAATACCTAGGTTTTCTAATTTTTCTATTTTTTCATCAGAAGTTCCTTCTATTTCTATAAAATTAATAATATTTCCTATTTGTTTTTCATCTAATCCTAGTTTTTTGAATTCTTCTATAACAGCTTCTTTTCCTATTTTTTCTATTTTGTCAATTATCCTTAATATTTCAACTGCATTTTCTTTTTGTCCTATACCTTCAAACAATCCATTTAATATTTTTCTATTATTAATTTTTATCGTAAAATCTTCAAATCCTAGTTCTCTAAATAATGTATAGATAATAGATGGCATTTCTGCATCATTTACTAAATCTAGTTCACCATCTCCAATAATATCAATATCACATTGGTAAAATTCTCTATATCTTCCTTTTTGAGCTCTTTCTCCTCTATATACTTTTCCTATTTGATATCTTCTAAATGGAAAACTTAAATTACCATAATTTTTTGCAACATATTTTGCAAGTGGAACTGTTAAATCAAATCTTAAAGCTAAGTCTGTATCTCCTTTTTGAAAACGATAAATTTGTTTTTCTGTTTCTCCACCAGCTTTTGCAAGTAGCACTTCTGCAAGTTCAATTACAGGTGTATCTAATGGTAAAAATCCAAATTTTTGGTATGTTTTTTCTATTTTTTCTTTCATTTGATTAAATAAAATTTGTTCATTTGGTAATAATTCCATAAATCCTGCTAATGTTCTTGGTTCTACTTTTTCCATTATAACCTCTCTCCTATTTCTTAATTTTACAATTTCTAGATAATGTTTTTATATTCTATTTTTTATAGATTTCTTCACACTACCTTTCTTAATGTACTCTATTTACTATTTTTGTCACTTTTCTTTCTACTTTCTAGTATATTAAATTTCAATACAATTTTGGCTTCAACTCTAAGTATATTGGTTTTTCTTCTTTTATCATAGTTGCTTTTCCATGTCCAGGATATACAATTGTATTATCTGGAAGCTTTAATAATTTATTGGTTATAGAATCCATAATATTTTCTATACTTCCTGTTGGTAAATCTGTTCTTCCCCATGTACCACGAAACATAGTATCACCAGAAAATACACATTCTTCTTTTTCGCAATATAAACTTGTTGAACCTTTAGTATGCCCTGGTGTATGAATTACCTTTAATTCTAATTCTCCTAAATGGATTAAATCACCATCATCTATTCTTGAATCTGCTTCTAATTCTATTGGTGGTAAATCAATAACTGTGGAAAGATTTATATTTACATTATTTAGACCTTCACTATCTAATCTATGAATCAAAACTATACCTCCACATTGATTTTTTAATTCTGTTACACCTGCTATATGGTCTCCATGGCAATGTGTCAAATAAATATATTTTAAATTTCCTTTCAAAATATTTTGTACCATATCTACGATTTTATCTACATCACCTGCTGGGTCTATTACCATAGTTTCTTTACTTTTTTCATCAAAAATTATATAGCAATTTGTTGGATCACCTATCCATGTATTAATCTTTAGTTCTTTTAGAATCATATTTCCTCCTTTTATTCATTAGAGTTATGCTAAAATGGACAATCTTCTATTTTTTCCTTTTTACATCATAAACACTATCTACTTTTCTAACAACTTTTTGTGCTTTGTTTAATTCATCAAGGTTTTCTACCTCTAATGTAATATCAATAATTGCAATTTTTTCTTTTGTAGTTTTTGTATTAACACCTAAAATATTTACTTTAGTTTTTCCTAATTCTCTTAAGATGTCTACTAACAATCCATTTCTGTCATTTGAAGATATTTCAATTTCTGCTTGATATTCTGATTTTTCTTCACTATACCATTCTACATCTATCATTCTATTTTCTTCAGATATTAAATCTTTTACATTGAAACAATCCTTTCTATGAACAGATACTCCTCTTCCTTTTGTGATATATCCAACAATTTCATCTCCTGGAAGTGGATTACAACATTTAGAAAGTTTAACCAAACAATTGTCAATTCCTTTTACAATAACACCTGAACTTGATGGCTTTGGTTTCTTTTGTTTTGCTTTTTTCAGTTCTTCTAATTTCTTTTCAATATCTTCTTCTTCATGTTCTTTTCTATATTCTTGTAGCATTTTTGCAATTACTTTTCCAGATGAATTTGCCCCAAACCCAACAGCTGCATACATTTCGTCCAAATTTTTATATTTGTATTTTTCTAGCATTGGATCTATATATTCTGGTTTAAATAAATCTGCATGTGTAAAACCAATTCTTTTTAATTCTTTTTCTATTGACTCTTTTCCTTTTTCAATATTTTCTTCTTTTTGTGCTTTTTTAAACCAGCTTTTAATTTTATTTTTTGCTGCTGAACTTTTAACAAATTTTAGCCAGTCTCTACTTGGACCTTTTGAATTATCTGATGTAATAATTTCTACAATATCACCACTATGTAATGGTGTAATAATTGGCATCATTTTACTATTAATTTTACAGCCTGTCATCTTGTTTCCAATTTCAGCATGAATTGTATATGCAAAATCAATCGGTGTTGCACCTCTTGGTAATACTTTTATTGCACCTTTAGGTGTAAATACATAAACTTCATCTTCAAATAATTCTGTTTTTAATGTGTTTAAAAATTCTTGTGGATCTTCTAATTCTTTTTGCCATTCTAATGTTTCTCTAAGCCAAGATAACTTATCTTCTTCTACTTTTACAGATTGTTTTTTACCAAAATAGCTTGCTTCTTTATATGCCCAGTGTGCAGCAATACCAAATTCAGCAACTTTATGCATTTCCCATGTTCTAATTTGTACTTCAAACGGAGTTCCCTTTTCTCCTAATAGGGTTGTATGAATAGATTGATACATATTTGGTTTTGGTACTGCTATATAATCTTTAAATCGTCCTGGCATTGGACTATATAATTCATGTACAACACCTAATGCTGCATAACAGTCTTTTACAGAATTAACTAAAATTCTTAAAGCAAATAAATCATATATTTGGTCTAATGTTTTGTTATCTCTTTTCATTTTTCTATAAATACTATATAAATGTTTTGCTCTTCCTGTTACTTCTGCATCAATTCTTTGTTTTTTTAAAGCAACACGAATATCTGCCATTATTTTTTCAATAAATTTGGTTCTTTCTTCTCTTTTTTTATTTATTCCTTCTACCAATTCATGGTATTCTTCTG
This sequence comes from uncultured Clostridium sp., assembly GCA_964449925.1. GTDB lineage: Bacteria > Bacillota > Clostridia > TANB77 > CAG-508 > CAG-269. Next base: position 3,601 of record CAYVCM010000068.1, on the reverse strand, counting down.
GTTCTAAATACTTAAATGCTAGGTCTTCTAATTCCCATTTTAAAGAATAAATACCTAATCTATTAGCAAGTGGTGCATATAAATCTCTAGTTTCTTTTGCATTTGCAATTTGCCTATCTCTTTTTAAATGTTTTAATGTTCTCATATTATGCAATCTATCAGCTAATTTAATTAAGATAACTCTAATGTCTTTTCCCATTGCTAAAAACATTTTTCTATAATCTTCTGCTTGTTGCTCTTCTACTGATGCAAATTGTATATTTCCTAATTTTGTTACACCTGCAACCATATCTGCAATTTCATCTCCAAATTGCTCTCTTAAATCTTTATCTGTTACATCTGTATCTTCTACAATATCATGAAGCAGTGCAGCACAAATTGTACTATCATCTAAACCAATGTCTGCTAAAATATATGCAACATTAAGAGGGTGAATAATATATGGTTCACCTGAATTTCTTTTTTGATCTTTATGTTTTTCATTAGCCAATCTATAAGCTTTCATAATTAATTTAGTATCTACTCTTCTAGAATGTTCTTTTCTTTTATTAATTATGTCATTAATTGTAATTTCTTTATTTTCTTCTTGCATATGTTCACTTCCCTTTTTCTTCCTAATTTATTAGTAATTAATTATATTGCTTTCATGATATCTTTTAAATTAATTTGTATATTATCTGCACCATTAAATGCATTGATTTCTAATACACCTACAATATCTACTTTATCTCCAATTCGATAATCTTCTACTAATGCTCCCATATTAAATCCAATAGCATTTACAATTGTATTTCCTTCTTTTAGTGTTAATTTTAAATGTTTTCCTTCTGATAATGCTCTTATAGAATCTATCTTTAAGTTCTTAAATGCAAATATAGGCATTTTATTTCCTTCTCCAAATGGTTCTAATTCTTTTAAACTTTCTACCATTTCTTTATTAATATTATTAAAATCAATTTTTGCATCTATATTAATAACAGGAACAATTTCTTCAATATGTGCTGTTCTTCCAATTGCTTCAAATTCTTTTTTAAATGCTTCAAAATTTTCTCTTTTAATAGTAATTCCAATAGCCATACTATGTCCACCAAATTTTTCAATGGTGTCTGTACATTTTGATAAAGCTTCATGCAAATCAAATCCTGGTATACTTCTTCCTGAACCTGTCCCAATACCATCTTCTTCAAAACTTAACAGAATACTTGGTTTAAAATACATTTCTGTAATTTTAGAAGAAACAATTCCAATTACTCCGTGGTGCCAATGCTGACCTCCAACAATGATTGTTGTATTTTCTGCAAGGTGTTCTTTTTCTATTTGCTCTATGGCATTTTCAAAAATCTGCTTTTCTGTATCTTGTCGAAGTCTATTATATGCATTTAATTTATTTGTAAGCTCAGAAACTTCATTAATATTTTTAGATAGAAATAGCTCTAATGCCTCTTCTGCTTTTCCCATTCTTCCACATGCATTAATTCTTGGAGCAATTCCAAAAGAAATACTATTTGAATCAATTTTTGTATATCCTGATGATTGAATAATAGATTTTAACCCTATATTTTTTGTTTGTCTTATTAATAACAAACCTAATTTAGCAATAACTCTATTTTCGTCTACTAATGGAACAATATCTGATATAGTTCCTATACAAACAATATCTAAATATTTTAAATATTCTTCTTCTTTTAATTCTAATCTTATACTAATTGCTTGTATTACCTTAAAAACAACACCAACTCCTGCTAATTCTCTAAATGGGTATGTACTGTCTTTTCGTTTATTATCGATTACTGCTAATGCTTTTGGTAGTTTATCCCCAGGTTCGTGATGGTCTGTTACAATTGTTTCTATTCCTAAACTATTTGCATATTCTATTTCTTCTATGGCAGAAATACCACAGTCTACAGTTATCATTAAGTCACAACCATTTTGATTGATTTTGTCAATTGCGTTTTTGTTTAAGCCATATCCTTCATTTAATCTGTTTGGAATATATTGTGATACTTCTAGTCCTCTGTCTTTTAAAAAACTTTTTAAAACAGTTATACTAGTTATTCCATCTACATCATAATCTCCATAAATTGTTACTTTTTCTTGTTTTTCTATTGCTTTTACAATTCTATCTATTGCTTTTTCCATGTCTGTTATTAAGTATGGGTTATGGAAGTCTTTTCTTGTTGGTTTTAAAAATAGTTTTATTTGTTCTTCTGTTATTATATTTCTATTTACTAATATTGTAGCTAATAATTTGTTTAAATTATATTTTTGGGATATTTCTTCTACTTTTTCTTCATCTACTTCATATATTTGCCATTTTTTATTCATATTCCTCTCCTAATTTTAGTTTTCCTATATTGTATACTATTTTGTTAATTTTTTAAAGGGTTTATCATTAATTTATGAAATTAATCATTAATATAATTATAGTTTTGATTGAAGTAAACATAAAATTGTGGTATAATATAATGTGATAATATTGTAAACCGTCTTCCTTGCGTGACATCAAGTTTTTGCAAGAAGACAATTAATTAATAAGGAGGAAAATAAAATGGCAAAAGAATTATCTTTAAATCTCGGAATACTTGAGGCTGTAAATGAGGTGTTCAAACGCCTCGACATTTTACGTCGGTGGACTTCAGTTACCACCGATGACAAATACAATGAGCTTGCAAAGCAGGCTCTGAACTGCATCACAGGATATATGCTAGCCTCCAACTATGAAAAGGAGGGGCATATCGTAAACTGGGAACGCTTTCCAAAAATCGCTCTGTACAGAGCGTTTCAAAAAGCGTATGTTTATTTTGATACGCCAGAGCATGTAATTGATGAAATTTGCTCCATTGGTGATATCAAAAAGGATGCCTTTAATAAGGCGACTAGCGAAATCATTGCTGAGCTCACTAGTCAAGCGTTTTCCGATTTCCTAGCAGACGGAATCGGAACGGTAGAAATGGATATCTACCGTGCTGCCACCAAGGTTGCAACCTTGGTAGAATTAGAGGAAGTGGCTCCTCTGATTAAAAACCCGGCGGAATATCGGGAAAAATATTATGAGATTTTTAAATCTCTGAAAAAATTCTCCGATATTCCAGGAGTTGAGGAATTTTCTAATCAGAGAAGTGAGTATTTTAACTTGCTTTTGAAAATTTCTCAACTTCGAAACCAGAATCGATGGGCAGTGCAACCGTACTCAATCAATTGCTCTGTGTTAGGGCATTTGTTTGATACGGGTGTGCTTGCATACCTAATTGGGATGGAAGAATTCCATGACGAGAAGACATCGTCAAAGATGTTCTTCTTAGGAATCTTCCACGATCTTGCAGAGGTGTGGACTACAGATGTCCCATCTCCCATAAAAGATCGAATCCCTGGATTCAGGGCCGCTACTGAGAAGTATGAGGCCCAAATGCTGGAAAAGAACCTGTATAGTAAAGTTCCTGCTTTTATGGCAGGGAAAATTCGGGAGGTCATGTTTGAGGAAGAGTCAAACTCTTCCTACCATAAGCTTCTCAAAGCAGCAGATTACCTCTCTGCTGATACGGAGTGCTGGCGCCAGTATGTGGCTGGATGCCGTGATCAATATTTTTATGATCCCGGTATC
>CAYVCM010000067.1:0-9772 GCA_964449925.1 uncultured Clostridium sp. | reverse complement strand
TTTGATGGTGGTGGTTATACTATTTCCAATATGTATATTGCAAATAATAGTTTATTATATATTGGATTATTTGGAAGAGTAAGTAGCGGAACAGTAAAGAATTGTACAATAAGTGGTAATATTACAAGAACGGGAACAGGTGTAGTTCGTTTAGGTGGAATTGTTGGATATATATCAAGAAGTACAATAGAAAATTGTGAGAGTAATGTAAATATAGAAGTAGAAGATGCTACTTATTGCTATGTAGGTGGAATTGGTGGATATATATTAACAAGCACAATAGAAAATTGTGATAGTAATGCAAGTATAAAAGTAAAAGATACTACTTCTAATTATTGCTGTTTAGGTGGAATTGTTGGATATATATCAACAGGTACAATAGAAAATTGTGAGAGTAATGCAAATATAGAAGTAGAAGATAATATTTATTGCTATGTAGGTGGAATTGTTGGATATATAGTAACAAGTACAATAGAAAATTGTGAGAGTAATGCAAATATAAAAGTAGAAGATACTACTTATTGCTATGTAGGTGGTGTTATAGGATATGGATATGCAAGTGGCTATTCAGGTACTAGAATAGTTAACTGTAAAAATAATGGAAGTATAGATATTGATAATACAGGCTTATCAACAGGGTTTTCATATTTAGGAGGTATTGTTGGATATAAAGATTATTGCCTTATTAAATCATGCAGTAATACTGGCGATATTCTTATGCAAGATACTAATTCTTATAGTGTTTATATAGGAGGTATTGTTGGATATTCAAGCCGAGATTGTATTTTGGATACATATAATGAAGGAAATATAACTTATATAGGAACTGTGCAGAATTATTGCGAAATAGGTGGTATATTTGGTTTTCAATATTATGGATATGAGAGTAATATCTATAATGTAGGAACTATTACATTAGAAAATGTAAAAACTAGTTCAAGTTCATATATTGCTGGAGGAATTGGAGGAATGGGTAATGGAGCCCGTGTTATATGTAGTTATAATATAGGAGAAGTAAATGTAACATCAACATCTTCAAGAAGCATAGAAGTAGGAGGAATATTAGGAAATGCCTATTATGCAGAAAATATAGAATACAATTATAGTATAGGTTCTATTAATTGTTCTAATGGAAATGTAGGAGCTATTGTAGGACAGATATATACAACAGATAGTTCAGTTATAGAAAACAATTATTATTTAGAGGGTGTAGCAGATGTTGCTATAGCTGGTACTGGTAATGGAAATAGTACAGTAACAAAGCTAACTAGTATTACAGGTACAGAAATGGTAGAAGTGTTAAATGCTGGTATGACTACTGCACAAGAAAAAATTAGTGAAACATCTAGTGAAATTTTAGAAAAAATATGGAAAGTATATTCAGGACAAAACAATGGATATCCAATATTAGAATAAAAAATTAAGAAAAGTGATTTGGATGTAATCTTATTACTAAATTATCCAAATCACTTTTTTCTATTCAAGAACATGGCTTTGCTCTAAGGATGTACACAAATTTATTTATGTAAAAATTGGTGCCGAACAATGATGCAAGCTTAAAATATTATAAACAGATAAAATGCTTTAAAAGGCTGGCTATTGTTCTTTTATTTTAAAAATTTCACTTCTTGTAGGTTGTAAAGAAGTATAATTAGCAATAACATATTTTTTAGTTGTATTTGTATACAAAGCATTCACAGCTTCATCCAAATCAAGATATGCTTCTATTTTATCTGCATCATAGCCAGAAGTTTTAATCCTAATAGCAATATCATAACCTCTAGTTCCAGCAGTTACAATTCTCTTTACATTATTCAAATTATCAAAATTAATATCCCAAATCCAAGAAACATCAAAACCATCAGCTTTATTATCATTTAAAACAAACAACAATTCCTTCTCATCGCTATCCTCATTTAACAATCGTAAACTTACATTAGCTCCAGTTGGATTTTTTGCCAAATTTATAATTGACAAGGCATCTTTAACAATCAATTTTTCTAACCTACCATTATTTAGTTCGAAAGTTGCTAAAGCATCTTGCATATATGTAGTATCTATATTATATAAAGAGCAACAAGTAATTACAGCCGTAAAATTATAAATTATATATATACTATTTGATTTAATCTTATATAAAACATCATCTATTTCAAAAGTCATATCATCAAGATTAATATTTTTAGTTTCTTTATAAATTTCATTATTTCCATATCCGCAATTTGGACATACAAATTTTCCAATATGAGAATATTGATAATATTCATATTCCAAACGAGTTTTACAAAATGGACAAAATTTTCCTTCGCCAGCTTCTTTCATATCATCTGTTGCATATGGATATCTGTCAACATGGAAGTAATAAATATTTTGATTATTTGGGTTTGCTAATCCCAACCTTGCAACATTTGGATCATCATTATTTAATACTAAATTTCCTGTATATGTTTTTAAAAAATCATTGATTTTTAAAATTAAAGATTCTACTTCGCCATTTCTATCTAATTGATCTCTAAAGAAATCTAGTATAACTAAAGTATCTAATCGAAAATCTTTAAATATAACTGGCACATAGCCTTCATCTACTTCGAAAACTAAATAATCTGCTTTGATTTTTCCTGTTAAAGTACAGTTTTTCAATAATGTGGAAAGAATACCAGTATCCATATTATTTCCTGCCTTATTACTAACTACTGTTTTTCCAGCTATCTGAAAAACATAGCCGATAGCATTATTTGTCATGGTTTTTCCATTTGTTGCAGTAACGGCAATTACAGGACAGTCTACTTTAAAATATTTGAAAATTTCTGGATTCCAATCAAAAGCAATTTTACCTAAAAAGTTACCTCCTTGTTTTCCACATAATTTTAGTATAATATTTAATAATTTCATTAAAAGTACAATTAAGAAATTTTTCATTTGCTATGCTCCTTATTTATTTTAAATTTTATATTTGCATTATAGCATAACAAATAAAAAAGATAAAGTTTTTGAGATTTTTTTAAGAAATAAATAGAAAATATAAAATGTTTATAATAAAGTTAAAAATATGAAATAATTATTTATAGATTTGGCCTCTATTAGAAGCTTTTGTCACAAGAATAACAAGATTATTTTGATTTAATTCATATATAATTCTGTAAGAGCCGTATGCGTAGCCTATATGTATTTTTACAACCTACCATCTTTTTTACATCACCATTTAGCAGGTTGTAAATAGCTTTATAAATCCTGAATCTTTGTTCTTTGTCCTGTTTTTCAATGAATTTAATAGCTTTGGGTCTAATTTTTATCTTGTAAATCATCAAATGTCAACCCCTCTCTTTTTAGTATTTCTTCGAAAGATATGGCATTTTCTGTTTCATTTTCTTTTGTTTTTTGATTTTCGTTTAAATAGTCTAGATACATTACCTTTTCAGTAATATCCATATTATCTAAAATAATGGTTGGTTCTAGTCTTAACAATTCTGAATCAATAGCTTTTTCCATTAAAATTTTAACAGAAGTTAAACATTCTAGACTTAACCTAGGTGTCATTTTTATGACATCTTTTATAGCCTGAAGTTGTGTATCAGACATAACAATCATCTCCTTTCTGAATTATGTAACTATAGTATAACAAAATAGAAATAAAATTACAATGAAAATTAAAAAATCTGATTAAATACATGTATGTTGCTTGAAAAAAGCAAATAAAAAATATATAATGAGAAAAATGTAATAACTATTTTTAGAAATATTTGTAAGGAGAAAAACATGATATATATAAATAATGAAAACAAAATAAAAGCATTAGAGAAAAAATTCAATAAAGAAAATATATGCATATTCTTAGATTTTGATAAAACAATTACATCAAATGAAAGTGAAGACTCATGGACAGTTAGTGCAAATAAAAAAATAATTGGTGAAGATATATATAATGAATTAGATAAATATTGTGAAAAATATGAACCAATTGAATTTGATTATACGATTGATGCAAAACAAAAAGAAGAATATATGCAAGAATGGTATATAAAATCAATGGAACTGTATTACAAATATAATCTTACAGAAGAGAAACTAATAAAATGCATTGAAAAAGGAAAGATTTATTTAAGAGAAGGTGCAAAGGATTTCTTTTATAAATTACATGAAAATAAAATACCAGTTATTATCCTGTCAGCAGGAATTGGTAATGTTGTCAAAAAATCTTTACAAAATCAAGGATGTTACTATGATAACATGGATATTATTAGTAATTTTATAAAATTTGATAATGATGAAAAAATGATAAGATTTTCGGATAATATTATTCACTCATTAAATAAAAACATAGATGAGTTAGATGATTTGAGAATAAAGAAAATGATAAATTCAAAAAAATATAGAATTGTTATAGGAGATTTAGTCGAAGATATTAATATGATAGGTAAATATCCAGATGACAAATCGCTAAAGATAGGATTTTTAAATCAAAATAATGAAGGCAATTTAGAAGTATATAAGGAAAATTTTGATATAGTATTGACTAAGGAAAACAATTTTTATGATATAGAAAATTATATAAAAATATAAATAAAAAGAAGGAATCAGAATGAGCATAGAAGAAATAGAAGAAAATAATAATAATAAAGAAATAATTTTACAAGCAGTAAAGGAAAGAGGAAAAAATCTAGAATTGGCATCAGAAAAATTACAAGATGATAAAGAAGTAGTTATAGAAGCTTTAAAGCAAGATGGAGAGGCCTTAGAATTTGCAAGTGAAAGATTAAAAGGAGATAAAGAAGTATTACAATTGGCAATAAAAACAGCGCCTTGGACAATTTGTTATGCATCAGAAGAATTGGCAGGTGATAAAGAAATTATGTTAGAATGTTGCCAACATTATGGGCAAGCTCTATATTATGCATCAGAAAAATTACGAGATGATAGAGAGGTAGTAAAGACAGCAGTTGAAAATAAGGGGATTATTATTAAATATGCTAGTAAAAGATTAATAAATGATAAAGAATTGGCACAGATTGCAGTAAAACAAAATAAACAAGCATATCATTTTATATCTGATAAACTAAAACATGATGAGGACATCAAAAATATAATAGATTAAGTAAAAATTTGTTACAATTCACAGTTAATATGTTAGCTAATTAGGGGGATATTATTTTAAATTTCATAAATTCCTCGGCTCAATACAAATTTCAAGAAGCTCTAAAATTTTTTTATGGCACCCTTTCACATCAAGCGCGAACATTTTCCATAAAAAAATTTAAGAGTTTCTAATCATTTTCCAATCACATTCGTCATTTATTCAATTTAAAATAATATCCCCCTAATTAGCTAACATATTAACTGTGAATTGTAACAAAAATTTTTTGAATTTAAAAGATTTTTGTATAAAAGGGTTGCAAATAATAACAATATATCTTAGAATATATGAGAATTAAAGTACATAAAATTATCAAAAGAAGAAAGGAATGATTTTCAATGAGAGTACTAGTCGTATCAGATATACATGGTTCAGGAATTTATGCTGACAAACTAAAAGAAATTATAAAAAAAGAAAAACCAGAAAAAATAATTGTATTAGGAGACCTATATTATCATGGACCTAGAAATCCATTAACAGATGGATATGATCCAAAAAAAGTAACAAAACTTCTAAACAGTGTAAAAGACAAATTAGAAGTTGTAAGAGGAAACTGTGATGCAGAAGTAGATCAAATGGTTTCAGATTTTGATATCAAAGATAATATATTAGAAAAAATAAATGGTAAAAATATGTTTTTCACACATGGTCATAAATACAATATTGATAATTTACCAAATGAAGATTTTGATATAATGTTTTATGGACATTTTCATACATGCTTTATTAAAAAATATGACAATCAATTATTTGTTAATCCAGGATCTGTTTCATTACCAAAAGACAATACACCACATAGTTATGCAATGATAGAAGAAAAAGATATTGTCATTAAAGATGTTGATGGTAATGTCGTAGAAGAATATAGATATAGAGTATAAAACAAAAAAAGAGTCAATTAAAATATGAATTTTTGATAAACTCATATTCATTGATTCTTTTTTTAAAAAATAAATAATTTTAAATCCATTCACCATATTTTTTAATATAAATTTTTTTCGCAAACATAGCTAAGACACAATACAAGAAAGTTACTTCAAATATCAATAAAATATATTTAATTTCTATTGAAACTAATCCAATAAAACTACCTAAAGGCGTAAATGGTACAATAATTGCTACTAAAATTAACAATATAGAAGAAAAATATACCATTTTGTTTGCATTACTTTGTATAAAAGGAGTTTTGGCAGTTCTAATAATATGCATACCAACTAAGTTTGAGATAATACTATAAGTAAACCAAATTGTTTGGAACATTGCAGCTTCTGTAACTCCAAAAGAAAACCATAAAATAGCAAACACAATTAAATCAAAAGCAGAACTAAGTGGTCCCATAAATAACATAAAATGATTTAAGCTTTTTATATCTAATTTTTTAGGCTTTTTAATCATTTCTTCATCTACATCATCAAAAGGTAATGTCATTTGTCCAAAATCATACAGTAATCCTTCTACTAATAATTGAATAGGTGTTTCTGGTAAAAATGGTAGTGCTACACTTGCAACAATAACAGATAACACTTCTCCAAAGTTAAAGCTAGTTGCCATTTTTATATATTTCATTAAATTAGCAAATGTTTTTCTTCCTTCTGTAACACCATCTAATAAAACATTCAAATCCTTTTCTAATAGAATAACATCAGCAGATTCTTTAGCAATATCAACAGCTGTATCTACTGAAATACCAACATCTGAATTTGTTAAAGAAGGGCTATCATTAATACCATCTCCCATATAGCCAACAACATTTCCTTGTTCTTTTAATAATCTTACAATTCTTGCTTTTTGTATAGGAGATAGTTTGGCAAAAATATTATTTTTCTTAATTAACCTATGAACTGCTACATCATGTAGTTTATCTAGTTCACTTCCTAAAATAATACGCTTTGATTTGATATTTACCTTATCACATATACATTTTGTAACTTCTGCATTATCACCTGTTAAAACAATAACACGAATACCTGCTTTATTCATTCTTTCAACAGCTTCTTTGGCACTTTCCTTTGGAGGATCTAAAAATCCAATAAATCCTAAAAGAATCATACCTTTTTCATCTTTTACATCAAAATCATAACCAGGTTCATGACTGTATTTTTTGCAAACAGCAATAACTCTTAAACCTTCTTTATTCAAATTTTTACTGATTTTTTGTATGTTTTCTTTAATATCTTTTGTCAAAGGAGAAACCTCACCTTTATATTCCACAGATGAACAAATATTTAAAATTTCTTCGACAGCACCTTTTGTAATTAATTCATCTTTTCCATCAGGATTTTTTACAGCAATAGATAAGCGCCTTCGTGTAAAATCGAAAGGAATTTCATCTAGTTTAACATATTTATTTGTTAATTCAGGCATATTATATTCTTTACCACGATTAATAACTGCTTCATCAATATTACTTCTTAATCCAGTTTGAAGATTAGCATTTAAATAAGCATATTTTAGAACGCCAATATCTTCATCACCTTTTACATCTAAATATTTTTCTAAAACGATTTTATCTTCTGTTAAAGTTCCTGTTTTATCTGTGCATAAAATATTCATTGCACCAAAATTTTGAATGGCATCTAATTTTTTTACAATTGTCTTTTTCTTAGACATCTTCATTGCACCTTTTGATAAACAAGATGAAAGAATAACAGGTAAAAGCAGTGGCGTAATGGCAATAGAAATAGCTACTGCAAATGTAAAGGCCGTAACAATACTGTGTTTTGTAATATTAAGTATAAATACAATAGGAATAACAATAAGCATAAAGCGAATTAATAATTTACTAATACTTTCAATTCCTTTTTGAAAAGCAGTTTTTGGTTTTCCAGCAGTAATTGAATGTGCAATTTTTCCAAAGTAGGTTGAATCTGCTGTTTTGATTACAACACCTTTTGCACTACCAGAAATAACATTTGTTCCCATAAAGCAAATAGTATCTAAATCTGCAATACTATCTAAATCATCAGATTGCATTTGTGTTTCGACAAGTTTTTTAACAGCCTCAGATTCACCTGTTAAAGAGGCTTGTCCTACATATAAATCTGTTGATTCTATAATTCTTAAATCAGCTGGAATCATGCTACCAGCAGAAAGAATAACAATATCTCCAAGTGTAACATCTTTTATGGGAATTTGAATTTCTTTTTTATCTCTTAAAACAGTGCATGTAGTTGCAACTAATTCTTTAAGTTTATTTGCAGCTTTATTAGAACGATATTCTTCAAAAAAGTCCAATAATGTACTTGTTGTTACTAAAATAAGAATTACAATAATATTTGCATAACTAGGTGTTTCTGCTAGGATAACATCTGTATAATATAATAATAGTGCAATGCCTAGTAAAATTAAATTAAATGGTGTTAACAAACTTTCAAAAAAGTAATGATACCATTTTTTTGGTTTGGCTTGTTTTATAATATTATGTCCTAGCTGTTTTACCTTGTATTCAGCTTCTTGTGAAGAAAGACCATTTTCTTTGATTTTGTATTTTTTGATAAATTCATTTTTAGATAGTAAGCATTCTTCACCATAAAGCTTAGAAATGTTTACTTCTTCTTTAGTATTTGCCATAACTTAAATTCATCTCCATTTTTTAATTTTTTCTATAAAGTATTATACCACAACAAGATAAAAATAAAACATTTTATAGTTATAAGTTTTTATATTTTTAAATTATTATTCCTAAGGCAAGGTGGAAAGTTTATATATTTATTAGTTTGAAATACCGCGTAAGCGACTAAACGAGCGACAGCGAGTGCGAATTGGAGCAACCTTCACATAGTTGAAAATTTTAGATAGTTTTACTATCTAAAATTTTCAACAACAGTGGTTGCGACACACAAGGTATGAAAAACTAATAAATATATAAACTTTCCACCTTGCCTTAGGAATAATAATTCAAATAAGAAAAAATTATTTATATTAAATATTGTAAAAATATAAAGAATTTGTATATAATAAAGCCATAGGTTATTTCAAATGCATCAAAATAAAAATATAGTTGCCTACTAAGATATATGAGGAAGTTTAAAAGCCTAAATATATTATGCAAGGAGCATATGATATGAATGTAGTAACAGGATTATTAATTCCATTTTTAGGAACAATTCTAGGTTCTGCAATGGTATTTTTTATGAAAAACAAATAAATAGATAAGTTAAGGAGAGTGCATGTTTTATGATAAAAGCAGTAATATTTGATATGGATGGAACAATGTTAGATACAGAACATATAAAAGAAGAAGGTTTAAAAAGTGTTGGAGAAAGTCTAAATATAAAAATAGATAACCAAACTTTAACGCAAATAAGAGGAACAAATAATAAGCGCTTAAAAGAAATTCTATGTAGTAAATTTGAAGGTTTAGATGTTGATAAATTACTAGAGACAAGAGAAAAATATGTTGAAAATTATTTTGAAAATCATCCAATAGAAACAAAAAAAGGACTTATAGAATTATTAGAATTTTTAAAAACCAACAATTATAAAATGGCAGTAGCAAGTTCTTCTAATATAGATGTAATAAAAAAATACTTAAAAAAGGTGAATATATTGGATTATTTTGATATAATAATAGGAGGAGATTTAGTAAGTAAACGGAAAACCAAACCCAGAAATCTATTTAAAATGTATGGAAAAGTTAAA
>CAYVCM010000066.1:0-9930 GCA_964449925.1 uncultured Clostridium sp. | reverse complement strand
GATTGCACAAAATTTTATTTAATATATTTTGTAATTTTTATATATTATAAAATGTGCTATCCCCCCTACTCTGCCGATTTTTATACAAATCTAAAATTAAAAGATTAGTTCCATTCCAAACTAATCTATAATCTGTTATTTTTTTACTTTATATCTTAATTGAACAATAGTTTTCAAATTTTTTAAAAATTATTGACATTATTATAAATTTTGATGTATAATAAGTATAGAAAGTAAGCAATTACAGGAATGTAGTTGCCCAAAAATAAATTTTGTTAAACTACACATTGCTCTGTAACCAATTTTTAAGCAATGTGTAGTTTCTATTTTAGCTGATTATTAACCCATTGTATGTATATAATACATAGCAAGGCTAAATTTATTGTTATAGATATTATTAATCCTATAAATAGGAATGCTAATATTTCAAACATAGCCTCACCCCCTAACTCTTGATAAGAAATCAAGGTCGAGGGCAACTACACATTCTTATCAAAGTTTTGTGCAAAAAGAGATAGGAGCATAAAATAAAACAGTCATAAACCTCTACTTCTGTTATTTTAAGGCTTTTGACTGCTTTATAGTTACTAATAATTTATTATATATCTTCATTTCATTTGATTCGACTTTCCTTCTTTTATTTTTGTATTCAAATTCTGCATTGGTAAAATAGACTTTATAACCTTTGTTTTCGAAGTAATTTCTACTTACTTTTAAAACTTCATCTATTTCTTTTTCAGTAAGTCCTTTTTCTACTTTTAATTCAAAAAAAGAATATCTGATAAAGTTTTCATTTTGCTGTTCTTTTTGTTCAATTAGATTTATAATAAATGCTTTTAGTTGTTTCTCTGTCATAAATCTTCACTTCCATTCTCTCAATGGATATTATATCATATATAAATTAAATTTTCATTATTTTTCTTTTTAATAGCATCTTTTACTTCTATTGTTTTATTTTGTATATCTAAAAATTTTTATTAAATCTTACTAAGTTTTATTTTCATTTTATATTAAATTATATATATAAAATTTTCTTATGAATTTTCACAAGCATTTACAATATTATTCATAATCTGCCAATAAACACTTGTACTTCCCTCATAATGGCTAGTTAAAGCAACAACCAAGTCTAAATCTGGTACTACAAAAATATATTGACCATAATGTCCTTGTGCAAAATATGCAGGATAATTATTATCTCCAAAAGTTCTAACCCACCATTGGTATCCATAATCTGCTGAACCAGAATTCCTTTCAAATTGCGTACTTGTTGAATCTTTTATCCATTGTTCTGAAATAATTTGTTCTCCATTCCAATTTCCGTTGTTTAAATATAGTTCACCAAATTTTGCCATATCATATATATTCATTGCAAAACCATTTCCACCATCTGAAATACCTTGTGGATCTGTACTACATTCTACACTATCCATATCTAACTTATCAAATAAATTTTCTTTTCCAAATTCATATAATGTTTTTCCTGTTGCTTTTTCAACAATAGCAGATAGAAGATGAGTATTTCCTGTAAAATAACTAAATACTGTACCAGGTCTTGAAGTAGCTGGTCTTTCTAATACATAATCTACCCAATTAGGTGATTCAAGCCATTCATTCCAATTAGCTGTATCACTTACTTCTAAACCTGTTGTATGTGTAAGTAAATTCCATATAGTTATCTGATTTTTGTAATCACTATTATATTCTAATATTCGAGGAAAATAAGTTGATATTGGAACATTTACGTTTTCTATATATCCCTTATCAATAGCAATTCCAACTAATGCTGATGTAATACTTTTTGAAGTTGATTGTAATGTAAAAATACTGTTTTGGTCATAACCATCTTTATAGTATTCATCTACAATAACCCCATCTTTTACAATAACTTCTGCATTTATTGGATATTGATCAATTGTATTATGTACTGAATTTATTTGAGAAGTATTCATATTGTGATTTTCCAATGTATCATGCTGCCATTCCCAAGATATATCTTCTTCTGGCACAATTTCTGCTATTAATGTGTTTTCTTCATTAGTAACACTGCCTTCATTTATGGCAATATTTTCTTGACTATTACTTTCTTCTGTTCTTTTACTATTTAAAATTACGCAAGTAACTATTATTATAATTATTACTATTATAAAAATTAAACCAATTAACTTTTTATTCAGATTACCACCTCGTTTTATAAACTATAATTTTTTTACTAATTAGGAATTATTCTAAGATTAACATAGAATAATTCCTTGAAAATAAAAGGGGATGTTTATATTATGCTTATGTAATTTAATACAGAAGCATAGGTAAGATGGCATTATAAAATATAAATATTCTCTTCTAATTTATAAAAGGGGATTATAATACCATCTTAATTATGCCTCTGTATTTTTAATTTTTTATTTTTTATGTAGTTATACCTATTAAATCTATTAGCAATCCTGATAATAAAGCAAATACAACTACATATACTAAATAAATTATAAAATGCTTTATCCCCAAAACAATTTTTAATGCTCCTAAATTAGTAATTTTAGTTGCAGGTCCAGTTATCATAAATGCTGTTCCTGCTCCCATACTCATACCACTATGTAGCCATTCATTAAGTAATGGTATTGTTCCTCCTCCACATACATATATTGGAACTCCTAATGTTGTAGCCATAAGTACACCAAATCCTCTGTTATTTCCAAACAAGCTAGCAAAAGATTCTTGTGGCACATACATTTGGAATAATACAGTTAAGACTATACCAAAGAAGAAGTATAAACCAGTTGCTTTTATATTTCTACCTATATTCTTTAATAGCCTTTTAAACATATTAGGATCTGTATCTTTGTTATTTTTTTCTTCAAAGCCTTTAAAATTAAAAAATGGTTTGTTTTTATAAAAAATTTTTATTAATATTCCTGCTAAAAATCCACATAATAAACTCATATTAAATCTAATTATTAATGCATTTGTTCCTAATGCAGCACTATAAATTAGTAATTGTGGATTTAATAGTATTGAACTCATCATAAATGCTCCGAAGTAAATCATCTTTCATTCCATTTTTTGAAAATGATGCTGCTATTGGTATTGTTCCATACATACATAAGGGTGATAAAATTCCTAATAAACTTGCTATAAATATTCCAAAAATGCCTAATTTCTTGTTTTGTATTTTTTCAAATAACTTATGAATTTTGTCTTTTGCAAATACAGATATTATTGAACCTATTACAATACCAATAACCCAATATATAAATATTTGTCTAAATTGAATATCAAAATAATACCAAAAATATATTAACTGACCTTTAATAAATTCCCACATATAATTCTCCTGACTTATTTTTTTATTTTGAATCTATATTTACAATTTAATAATCTAAGTATTTAAACTCTATATATCAATACTTACTAACTGATATTCTCTACTTCCAAATCCAATTTCAACAGCATGTTCCAAAGAATGATATGCATGTCTTTCTTCCATTCTTTGTATTAAAGACTCACTATTAGGTGCTTGATGTACTAAATCTACACAAGCTTGATCTAATGCTACTGGATCAGTTGATGCTAAAATTCCTATATCATCCATTTCTGGTTCTGCTGGATAAGCATTACAATCGCAATCAACTGATAAATTATTCATTACATTTATATAAATAATGTTTTCTCCCATATAATCAGCTATTGATTTTGCAGATTCTGCCATTGCTTCTTGGAAATCATCTATGTCTGTTGTATTCAACATTCTTTGTGTTGTACTTCTTCCAGCACTATGTATAAGACATTTACCACTGGCTGATGCAATTCCTACTGACATATTTTTTATAGCTCCTCCAAAGCCACCGAATCTGTGTCCTTTGAAATGCGATAAGACTATATAAAAATCATAATTTGTAAAATTTGCTCCTACTAGATTTTCAGTAAGTATTTGTCCACCATTTACAGGAATACTTATTGAGCCTTCTGAATCCATAATATCTACATTTGCAATAGAAGTATATCCGTGATCTGCTGCTAATTGCAGATGTCTTGCTGTACTTGCTCTTTGCCCTCCATAAGCAGTGTTACATTCCACTATTGTTCCATTAACATTTCTTACTAAATCTCCAATTAAATCTGTTCTTAAATAATTACTACCTACTTCTCCTGTAGATATTTTTACTGCCACATTTCCTTCTGCTTTTCTTCCTAATGTTTCATATATTTTTACCAAGCTTTCTGCATCTATATTATTTGTCATATATACAATAGGTTTATCTAAATCACTATTTTCTACATCTGTTATGTTCGTATTTTCTTGTTGTGTATTTGATATTATTTCATTTTGGTTTGTTTGAGCTATTTGCGTTTCTTCATTATTAGGGGTTAAATTTCTGATAAGAAAAATATTAGCTAAAACAATTATTCCTATTATTAGTAAAATAGTAATTGCGATACTTAATATTTTTTTCTTCATAATTAGCCCTCCTTTTACTATTGATTAATTGAACTTAGCCATGTAGCAATTTCATCTTCTATTTGTTCATCTGACATATCTGATACATCTGTTAATCCTAGTCCATCTATCACATTAGCATTTTGTGCTTGTTCTTCAAAATCTGTTTCATAATGACCTGGCATACCATCATCTGTCCAATATGGTGCTACTGTTTTTCCTTGAAAATCCATTTGTTCTAAGAAACTCATTAAAGGAGTAGCTACTGTACTAGACCATACTGGTCCACCTACAATTATTAAATCATAATCTTCAACATTTGGTAATTCTCCTTGTAATTCTGGTAAATTACCTGAATTTCTTTCTTCTCTTGCTTCTGCTGATACTTCACTTACTACATCTGGATATGTTCTTACTGTTTGGATTCTATATAAATCTCCTCCTGTTTGTTCTTGTATTTCTTCTGCAACTCTTTCAGTTCTATTTGTTAGTGAATAATATATAATTAAAGTTTTCCCTGTAGATACATCTGTATTGTTATTAGTATCTTCTTGTGCACTTTCATCATTTACTGTATTATTTGAACTTGTAGCCAACATATTACTTTCATTTTGATTTGCTTCCTCTTGATTTCCATTTTGTGATTGCAATACTCCATATACAATAGCTCCTACTATTATTGCTAAGATAATGATAATTGGTATAATTATTTTTAATTTTTTCATTTTCTTCATTCCTTTCTTTTTTTATTTATAAGATTCTTTATAAATATTAACACAATCTTCAATAGTTAGTTCTCTTCTATCCGCCATAAATAGTCCTCCCATAGTGTCTTTAGCATTTTGTGCCATTTTTTCAAATTCATCTTCTGTAATTCCATAATCAGACATTTTCAAGTCTGCTACATTACATTCTTTTTGTAATTTATCAAGCATTTCTATAAAATCCATAGGATTTTTGCTCTCTTCTTTTCCAAGTAATTTTGCTATTTTTATAAATCTCTCATCACATACATGTGCTTTTATAAAATATGTAAAATATGCTTTACTAATCATAATTAATCCTGCTCCATGTGGTAGATTAGAATGATAAGCACTCATTGCATGTTCCATAGAATGTTCACTTGTGCAAGAACTGATTGTCATAACTGTTCCTGATAAGTTATTAGCAAAAGATAGATGTTCCCTAGCTTCAATATCATCTCCGTAAGCAACTGTCCTTGTTAAATATTTTCCTATGTTCTCTATTGCTTTTTCTGCATACATATCACTCATTAAATTTGCTGTTTTTGATATATAACATTCTACACTATGAAATAATGCATCAAATCCTTGATATGCTGTATATTCAGGAGATACACTTTTTGTTAATTCTGGATCTACTATTGAGATAACTGGAAATAATTCATCATATCCACCAAATCCAATTTTTTCTTTTGTAGTTGTATTATTTACAACTCCCCATTGGTCTACTTCTGAACCTGTTCCTGCTGTAGTTGTTATTGCTATTACTGGTAGTGGTTTTTCTTTCATAGGTTGATTTTTACCAGTTCCACCATTTATATAATCCCATACATCTCCATCATTTTTTGCCATGAAAGCAATTACTTTTGAAGCATCCATTACACTTCCTCCACCGAGTGCAACTACAAAATCGCAATTGTTTTCTTTTGCAAATTTTGCTCCTTCCATAATACTATCTTTTGTTGGGTTTTCTTCTATTTCAGCAAATATTACTATTTCTATATTGGCTCTTTTTAATTCTTCTTTCACTTTTTCTAAATATTTATTAAAATTTGTATATTCTTTTTTATATGTAATTACCATGGCTTTTTTACCTGGCATTTTTTGATTTCCTAATTCATTTAATTTTCCCTCTCCAAATAAAATTCTCGTAGGTATATACATTTCAAAACTCATTTTTAAATCATCCTTATTTATATTTTTAATTTGCTATATCAAATACCATTTCAACTCGACTATCAATTTCGTCAAAAATGCTTAAATCTGATGTAATTTCTCCTATTTTTATTACTTCCATTGTTAAGTTTGGTCTATCTGATTGATTATAAAAAATAGCAAGTGTATTGTTTGTTGGACAATAAGTTATATCTCCATTTTCAAAATTTAACTTTCCTTCTCCTGTATTACTTGGCGTTTCGTCTATTCCTCCATAAAATTCTCTTGTTCCATATCTTCCCATAGTAACTGTTAATGGAAACATTTCTCTTATTTCTTCTGCTAGTGCTGTATTATTTAATATTCCTTCTACTTGTCTATCCCCTATTGTAACTGTAATCTTCGTTTCCTCCGAATTATTTTCCATGTTATTGTTTTCTGATATTTCGTTAGATGTAAAGCCTAATCCTTCTAACCAACTATTTACATCTTTTTCTCTTTCATCTACTGTTTCATCATAAGCACCAAATCCTTCTAATACTGTTGCATTTGGTTCTTGTTTTGCGATTTCTTCAAATGTTCCACTTGGTCCACTCGTTCCATGTGTTGTAAAAGGAATTATTACTTTATTCGAAAAATCATACTCGTCTAATAATGTATAAATTGACATTGGCATTGTATAACACCAAATAGGGTAACCTATAAATATTACATTATAATTCTCCAAATTAAGTTCTGTCGCTAATTCTGGTCTTGTATTATCTGCTTTTTCTTCTTGTGCTATTGCTAATAATTCATTATACTCTGTTGGGTATGTCTGTACAGTTTCTAATTTTACAATATCTCCTCCAACTTTATTGTGTATAAAATTTGCAATTTTTTCTGTGTTGCCAGTCATTGAAAAATAAACTGTTAATATTCTTTGGGAATTTAATTCATTAACTTGATTTTCTTCACTTTCTGCAAGTGCTTCGTTTACTGTTATTGTAGAATTTCTCTCATCTTTATCTTGATTTGATATTACTGCTATAGCAATCCCTGCTATAATAATTACTAATAGAATTACTACTATTAAGGTTATTGCTTTTTTATTCATAAGACTTTTTCCTTTCCAATAAAAAATAACTGTAATTCTTTTTTAGAATTTACAGTTATATATTAACATGATTTTTTTGCTATATCAAATACTTATTTTGTATATCCAGATATGCTCTCTAGCTATAGTAATCTATTCATTATTTTTCACTAATTCTTGTTTTATAAACTCTATAAATCTTTGAACAGTTGTACTGAAATTATAATGTTTTTTCCAAGACAAACTAGATTGAGTTTTTACTTCTGGATAAATTGGTATGCAACATAAATTGTCTATATGATAATCTTTTGCTGCCATTTCCAATGTTACAGCATTATATATTCCTTCTTCGACAAATACTGCTGCATTATTAATAATATCATGTGTTGCAATAATATTTAATTTTTCATTTGGTTTACCAAATGCATCCATATAGAATTTATTGTCTAATGTTCTTGGTACAGATAGTAACATTTCTTTTAAATCGTTTGCTGTTACATATTCTTGATTACTCCATTTTGCATCTTTTCTCATTAATACAGCATACCTATCTTCAGAATCAAGCACAATTGTTTCATAATCACTCCAACTATTAGGTTTTATAAATAATCCCACATCAATTAATCCCTTATCCATCTTTTCTTTAATTTGATAAACAGTTCCTGTTATAAGTTCAATATGTACTAAAGGATATAATTCTCTAAATTTTTTAACGAGTTTACTTAATATTGTTGTTGCTAATGCAACTCCACTACCTATTACTATTTTCCCATTTATAACCTCATTTGATTCTTTAATTTCTCTTTCAGCTTTATCTGTAAGCTCTATTATTTCTCTTGCTCTTTCATATAACAAAACTCCTTTATCTGTTAATGTTACTTTTCTATTTCCTCTGATAAATAATTTTTCTCCTAACTCTTCTTCAAATTCTGACATTTGTCTACTTAAAGTAGGTTGTGTTACATGTAATAATTCTGCTGCATGAGATATACTTTCTTCATTTGCAATTGCTATAAGATAACGAAGTAATCTTATTTCCATATTATTATCCTTTCAATTTTCATTTTTTCTTATGTTATCATAAAAACAAGTAATTAGCAACTAACTACTTGTTTGCATATTTTATATTCATTTTAAAATTTTGATGGCTCTAATTCTTTTATAATTCTTGCTGGATTACCTGCTACAACTGTATTATCTGGTACATCATGTGTTACAATACTCCCTGCCCCTACAATCGAATTTTCTCCTATTGTTATTCCTGGTAATATAATAGAGCCTGAACCTATCCAAGCATTTTTCTTAATTCGAATATCTTTTACCGTTAAAATAGCACGATCATAGAAGTCATGATTATTTGTAATTAAAGATACATTCATTGCTATTTGCACATCATCTTCAATATAAATATTTCCAGCTGACATACAACGAAAATATGGATTTATTGAAACATTGTTTCCAATATGCAAATTTTCTGCAATATTCATGTATAAAGGGGGTGCAATATAACAATTTTCTCCAACTCCACCTTTTAATAATTCTTTTAATATCTTATTATACTCGTCTGAAAAAGGCTCTGTATTATTTAGTTTGAACAATAATCTAGCTGTTTCATTTGATTTTTCAATTCTTTCTTTGCCAACTTTCCTTAAATCAATTCTTATCTCTTCCATAAATATCTCTCCTTAAAATTAATATTTTTTACATTTTAATTAATTTCTTTTATGATTTTTGCTGGATTTCCAGCTACAATAGTGTTTTTCGGAACATCTTTTGTCACAACGGAATTTGCTCCAACAATTGAGTTTTCTCCTAGTGTTATTCCTTGTAAAATAGTTGAATTAATTCCTATCCAAACATTATTTTCTATTGTAATTGGTTTACAATATGTAGTAGATCTATTATTAGGATTAATATTATGATTTAAAGTTATTAAATTAACCTTTGGTCCAATAAAGACATTATCTCCTATTGTTATGCCACCTCTATCAAAAAAAGTACAACATTGCTGAATAAAACTATTTTTTCCTATTCTTGTATTTCTACCAAAATCTGTATAAAATGGTGGAATTACTGTTATTGTTTCATCGATTTCATAATTAAATAATTTTTTCAATATTTCTCGAACTTTAGCATCTGATGGAGCTAATACATTCAATTTACTTGTTAATTCAAAAGCCTGATTGATTACCTCTAATATTTTGTAAAATTCTGGATCATTTATAGGAATCATTTCTCCTGCTAATTCTCTTTCAAATATATCTCTCATTATTATCGCTCCTCCTTAAATTTCTCTATAAGTATAGTATATTTTATATCTTCTAAAATAGCAAATGCTTATTTTGTATGTTCTATTATGCTTAATGGTAATAGTAAAAAATAAACAAGAGTAATTTTTTTGTTTATTCTTAATATTTTTATATAAATACTTTTCTTTATCTATTAATTTAAATTGAATATTTTCATTTATCCTGAAAATATATAGCAATCTTTTTCATTCTTTCAACTTGATTTACCTTAAA
>CAYVCM010000065.1:9026-9948 GCA_964449925.1 uncultured Clostridium sp. | reverse complement strand
GCATTGCCATTTTATCTTGTTTTAAGTCAATTCCATTTGATTTTTTGAATTCATCAACTAAGTAATCAATAATTGCATTATCAAAGTCATCTCCACCTAGATGTGTATTACCACTTGTAGCTAAAACTTCGAATACTCCATCACCAATATCTAGGATAGAAACATCAAATGTTCCTCCACCTAAATCATAAATTAAGATTTTTTGATCTTGTTCTTTATCCATTCCATAAGCAAGTGCTGCTGCTGTTGGCTCATTTATAATTCTTAGAACTTCAAGTCCTGCAATTTTACCAGCATCTTTTGTTGCTTGTCTTTGGCTATCATTAAAATATGCAGGTACTGTAATAACTGCTTGTGTTACTTTTTGTCCTAAATAATTTTCTGCATCTGCTTTTAATTTTTGTAAAATCATTGCTGAAATTTCTTGAGGTGTAAAATTGTCTCCTTCGATTTTTACTTTATCTGCTGTTCCCATTTTTCTTTTGATTGAAATAACAGTATTTTCTGGATTTGTAACTGCTTGACGTTTTGCAATTTGTCCAACTAGTCTTTCACCGTTTTTAGAAAATGCTACAACAGATGGTGTTGTTCTATTTCCTTCTGCATTTGGTATAACGACTGGTTCTCCTCCTTCCATAACTGCTACACATGAATTTGTTGTTCCTAAGTCAATTCCTATAATTTTTCCCATTTTAAAATCCCTTTCCTTTCTTTAGGTTATATTAGTTTTTATCTTTAACGATTTTACTAATCCCCTATAAATAAAATTTATATTTTTAAAATTAATAACATTTACACTTTTATTTTCTATTCTTTTGTACATCTGTACATCGAAGTTTGAGCAAATTTATGAAAATGTGAAGATTACTGCTTTCTTTTTCTTTCTTTAAATGAATGAAAAGTAGTGAGATTTGCATTTTTA
>CAYVCM010000065.1:5417-8926 GCA_964449925.1 uncultured Clostridium sp. | reverse complement strand
CTTATAGTACATCGAAGTTTGAACAAATTTATAAAAATGTAAAGATTGCTGCTTTCTTTTTCTTTCTTTAAATGAATGAAAAGTAGTGAGATTTGCATTTTTATAAAGTTGGTCAAGCTGAAGGTGTACTTATAGTACATCGAAGTTTGAACAAATTTATAAAAATGTAAAGATTGCTGCTTTTCATTCATTTAGTTTGCTACAACAACCATCGAATGCCTAATAACCTTTGTACCAATCTTATATCCTTTTCTATATTCTTGAACAATTTCCTTTTCACCCTTTGTATCATCTATCACACTACTAACTGCCTCATGCAATTCTGGATCAAAAATTTCTCCAACAGTTGGAATTTCTTCCACACCTTTTGCTTTTAATGTATCCTGAAATTGTTTTAATACTAATTCAATACCTTTTTTATACTCCTCATCTTTTGTTTCTACCTTAGCAGCATTTTCTAAGTTGTCTAATATAGGAAGCATTACTTCTACAACATCTGCCAATATAGAATTATACAAATTCTCTCTTTCCTTTGTACTTCTCTTTTTAAAATTTTCAAATTCTGCTAGTATTCGTTTATATCTATCATCAAGCTCATCATATTCTGACTTTGGTACAATATCTTGTCCTTTTTTTGTTTGTTTTTTTTCTATTTTTTCTTCTTTATTTATTTTTTCGCTTTCCATTTTCTCTAATTCGTCTTTATTTTCTTCTTTTTCTGCCATTCTTTATCCACCTTTCTTAAATTTATTCTATTTCTTTTAGTTTTTTATTAATATACTTCATAACAGAAATTACTTTTGAATAATCCATTCTTTTAGGACCGATTATACCAATCGTTCCTAAATCTTTTCCATTTACTTTATGTTTAAAAGTAACAACACTAAAATCTTTTAACTCTTCTTTCTGATTTTCTTCTCCAATATATACATGGATGTCATCTGCAATACCAGAGTCCAACATATCTGTTACTAATTCTTTAGTATCTAATATATTAACAAAATTTTTTGCTACATCTAAACTATTAAATTCTGGCAATTCAAATGATTTATTTGCACCTTCTAGATAAATGCTTTCTTCCTCTAGCACTTTTTTGATTTGTTCAATAATTGGTTTAATTACATTTATACTATATGTCATTTCATCATATAAATACTCTTCTAAAGGTCTATCAATAGTTTCAATTGGCTGTCCCTTTAACTTTTTATTAAACATATAGTTAATTGTTTCTACCTGTTTTTCTGTGATATCTTCATCAAATTTGATAATAGTTTCTTTTATGAGTCCACTATCTGTTAATATAACTGCCATTACCATCCTAGAACCTAATAATACAAATTTAATTTCTTCTATTAATTGAGTATTTGCTTTCGGTCCTATGGAAACCGTAGTATAATGTGTTACTTCTGATATCGTATTTGCTGCAATCTTAGTTAAATCTTCAATTTCGTTTACCTTTGTCTCTAATTTATCACTAATATATTTGATTTCCTCTAAGCTAATATCATCATCTTTTAATAGTTCATCGACATAATATCTATATCCTTTTTCTGAAGGTATTCTACCACTAGATGTATGTGTTTTGTCTAAATAGCCTGCTTTTTCTAAGTCTGCCATCTCGTTTCGAATTGTTGCACTACTATAATTTAATCCATGATTTATTGTCAAAGCATTTGAACTTACTGGTTCTGCTGTATTGATATATTCTTCTACGATTGCTTGTAATACTTTCTTTTTTCTATCATCTAACAATTTTTTTCACCTCTTTTAGTTGTGATTGTTAGTTTATATGATATTTTGCTTTTTCATATTTATTTTTTTAGCACTCTTTAAGTTTGTTTGCTAACTTTCTATATAGTATACCCATTTTTAGCACTTGTCAATACATTTTGCTAAATTATTTTGTGAATTTTTTGTGAACAGTTCAAATTTTATTATTATCGAAACTATCGATTTTTATTTGAAAAATAATCTATATTTTTATATAATTTCAATATAAGTAATATTTAAAAACTAAATACATAAAGTGTAATAAGAAGGGACTGGTTATATTGATAAAAAAATTTATTGAAGAAAATCAAAAAGAAATAATTGAAAATTTACAAAAATTAATCCAAATTCCAAGTGTATATTCAGAATCTAAAAATCCTTTAATGCCTTTTGGAGAAAATGCTAATAAAGCTTTAGAATATATGTTAAATTTAGGAAACAAATTAGGATTTAGAACAAAAAATGTAGATGGATATTGTGGATATATCGAATTTGGAGAAGGAGAAGAAATGCTAGGAATTATTGGTCATTTGGATGTCGTTCCTAGTGGTGAAAATTGGACATATCCTCCTTTTTCTGCAACTATTTTTGATAATAAAATTTATGGTAGAGGTGCAATTGATGACAAAGGACCAGTCATTGCTTCTTTGTATGCTATGAAATATGTCCTAGACAATTGTAAAGTAAATAAACGTGTTAGATTAATTTTAGGACTAAATGAAGAAAATGATTGGAAATGCATAAATTATTACAAAGCACATGAAGAATCTCCTACTATAGGATTTAGCCCTGATGCTGACTTTCCTTGTATTTATGCTGAAAAAGCTATTTTAACACCATACTTTTCTATGGATTACTCTAATTTAGATGATTCTATTATAATACAAGAAATTGATTGTAATAATAATGCAATTAATGTTGTTCCTAAAATTTGTAGTGTTATTTTAAAAATCAACTCTAGTATTAACATAGATAATTTTATAACATCCATTAAAAAAATTTTAGCAAATTATGATTTTGATATTGACATTTATCAATTAAATAATGAAGAAGTTAAACTAACATCACATGGTGTTGGCGCTCATGCTGCTCATCCAGATTTAGGTATTAATGCAATTTCTCCATTAATTGTTGTTTTAGATAAAATATTTAAAACTTATCATATTTCAATACAATTATTTGATTTTTTTACAAAATATATTAATACAGAATACAATGGAAAAAGCTTAGGAATGAATTTCAATGATGAATCTGGTAGTTTAACCTTAAATGTAGGCAACTTTACTCTTAAAGATAATGTTTTAAGTATAGGACTAAATTTAAGAATACCTATTCATACATCTATTGAAAAAATTGAAAATATATTTTTAAATTATATGCCTAATTTTTCAAAAATCACTTATAAAAAAGTAGGATCAAACTCTGCATTATATATTCCAAAAGATAATTACTTAGTAAAAATACTTTGTGATATTTATAATGAAGAAGCTAATTCTTGTTTAAAACCAATTGCTATTGGTGGTGCTACATATGCTAGAGCTTTTGATAATTGCATTTCTTTTGGTGCTAACCTTCCTGGTCAAAAAGATATGTGTCATCAAACAGATGAATTTATTTCAATTGATAATTTGTTATTTGCTTGTAGAGTTTATGCTAAAGCCATTTGCGAATTAGGTAAATAATTGTTGATTTTATCATTTTTTCATGTTAAAATATTATGGTAACATTAAAATTTGATT
>CAYVCM010000065.1:0-5317 GCA_964449925.1 uncultured Clostridium sp. | reverse complement strand
TGGTTAAATTCTTGTTCATTAATTTTTTCTTTTTGCAATAATGTTTCAGCAATTTTATCTAATTTATCTCTATGCTCTTTTAACAAAGTAATTGCATCATTATATGCTGTATCAATTAGTGTTTTTACTTCTTCTCCAATTTCATCTCCAATATTTTCTCCAAACATTTGAATTTCGTATGGTTCTTTTCCTTGGAAATCTATTGGACCTAATTTATCACTCATACCATATTTTGTTACCATATCTCTTGCAATTTGTGTAGCAACTTCAATATCATTGCTTGCTCCTGTAGAAATATCATCTAATACTAATCTTTCAGCTGCTCTACCACCTAAAAGAGCAATTAATTTTTCTTGCATTTCTGTTTTAGAAATATAGTATTTATCTTCATTTGATTTATACATAGTATATCCACCAGCAACCCCTCTAGGGATAATAGATACTTCTTTTACATTTGTTTGTGTTGGTAAATATCTACTAACAACTGCATGACCAGCTTCATGATAAGCTGTTAATCTTTTATCTTTTTCTGAAATTACTCTTTCTTTCTTTTCTAGTCCGACAGTTACTTTTTTTACTGCTTCTTCAATATCATCATTTTCAATTTCATCATGTTTATTTTTTGTAGCTATAATTGCTGCTTCATTTAAAATATTTTCCAATTCTGCACCTGTAAATCCGGCTGTATCTTCTGCTATACTTTCTAAATTAACATCATCTGATAGCATTTTATCTTTAGCATGAATTTTTAAAATTGCTAATCTATCTTTTAAATCTGGACTTGGTATAGTAATTTGTCTGTCAAATCTTCCTGGTCTTAGTAATGCCTTATCTAGCATTTCAGGTCTATTAGTTGCTGCTAAAACAATAATGGTTTCTTCAGAGCCAAAGCCATCCATTTCTACTAATAATTGATTTAGTGTTTGATTATTTTCTGTTTCTGCTCCACTATTTGATGTTCTTCTTGAACCAATAGCATCAATTTCATCAATAAATACAATACATGGTGCTAATTTTCTAGCTTTTTCAAATAATTTTCTAACACGAGAAGCTCCCAAACCTGCAAACATTTCAATAAATTCGGATCCACTCATTGAGATAAAAGGTACATCTGCTTCCCCTGCAATTGCTTTTGCAATCAATGTTTTTCCTGTTCCTGGTTTACCATATAAAAGTATACCTTTTGGTACTCTTGCTCCCATTCTAGTATATTTTTCTGGTCGTTTTAAAAAGTCTACAATTTCAATTAACTCACCTTTTTCTTCTTCTAATCCAGCTACATCATCAAATCTTATTTTTGTTTTTCTTTCTGTCTCATCATATACTTTTCCTTTTTCTCCTAATCCTTGCATTTTAAACAACATAATAAATAATGCTACCATAATTAATGTTGGAAGAATAGAAAATATAGTGCTTGGTAATTGTGATAAAATGCTTTGAGGTTTTTGTATTAATTCAATGTCATTACCTTCTGCAACTTTTTCTTGAATTAATGTTATAAATGCTTCTGTATCTGGAATAAGTACTGTTTTTTCTTCTTCTTCATTTCTCATTTTTACTGTTGCTTGTCTGCTTCCTGTTGTAAGTTCTACCGTTTCTACATTCCCATAGGAAATCTCTTTAATTAAATCTGTGTATGCTAGTGTTGTTTCATCTTCTTCGCTTTCGTTTTGACTATAAATAATTATTCCCGCAGTTAGCACAACTACTAGAATAATTAATATCCAAATAAGTATACAAAGTAACTTTTTATTTTTTTCCTTTTCTTTGTTATTTCTCTTATTTTTACTCATCCTTTTACCTCTTTCCTTTCATAATGTGTAAATTTATATTTTGTTTGAACTTAACTATATAGGGATGTTTTTTAGGCATTAGATCCTTCTGGCTCATCATGTTCTGAATCTTCTTCATCTTTATTCTCTTTTTTATTTTTTTCTTCTTCTTTATCTTTTCTTTGTCTCTCTTCTTCTTCCTTCTCTTGCTCATTTAATTCTTTTTTCACATCTTTTTGTACTTCTATTATTTTCATAACTTCTGTCTGTTTTTTCATTAAATCTGTTTTTAGAATAAAAATTGCTGCAATTAAATAAATAGTTGCTACTGATATATACATAACGCTAAAGTATTCAATTGTAAAGTTAAAGAAAATATTAACTAACAAATAAATTATATTTAATATTGTTGAAAGTGTTAATGCATAAATAGACATATTAAATACTGCTACAAATCGCATTTTCATTTTTAGTATATACATTGCACAATATCCAATGATACCAATTATAAAAGCATACCATATTGTATTTATAAAATACATTGCAAAACTATATATGAATAAACTAATAAATGTACTATAATATAAACTATTTACTTCTCCATTTTCTACATAATTTATAACATCTTCTTTATTAAATTCTGTTAAATTCATACTTTCTAGAGATTCTTGATAATTGTAAGAAACTTCTCCAATCATTGTAATATTTTGCAAAATAGCTCTATTTTTTAGCACTACTGCACCTACACCGTATTCCTCAATTTCTTCTAAATATTGATTAATAGTTTCCTCTGAATCTGTATTTGTATCAATAATAATTTTTCCAAATTGTTCATTTTCAATATATATAACATCTTCTGAATCAACAGTTAATGTTCCATCCACATAAGAAAAATCTGGAAATTCATCTTCTAGAAAATTAGTTCCCTCATTTATCATTTCATATGTTTGGTATAAAGTCCAAATACTTAATATAAGTGCTAAAATTATTACTAATTTTGAAATATACCCTACTGATTTTCCTACTCCTTCTGTCGCCATTTCAGGATATTTTTCTATATTTACAATTGAATATTTTACTTTTTTAAAAAATCCTATTCCTTTAAATTCTTTGTCATTTTCCATTTGTTCTTCAATATTATTTTTATTATCTTCTTGAGCCATTATCTGTACTCCCTTCTAACATTAGAATCTACATATTTGGGATTGATATTAAATATTGCTTTATTTCCAATCTTTATATCTTTTCCTGTTATATCACAAACAACATGATATGTTCCAATTCTTCCTAATATCTTACAACTAACATCTCCTATTTTTACATACATATTTTGCTTTTTAAAAAAATCTTTTATATCTCTTACAATATATCTTAGCTTGTCTACTGTTCTAAACATATCTCTTCCTGTTTCCATATTTATTCCATCCATATATCCAGTTGGAATAATTGCAACTTTTGTCTCTTTCTTTGTTGTATATGTATTAGAATACCCAATATTAAATCCTTTTGGCAAATTTTTTATTTCTGAAATCTCTGATTTCAAATGAGCAATTGGCTTTAATCCTAATGAATTTTTGAAAGCGATTCTACCTAAAAAAGCTGACCCCACTCTTACTGCATTTAAGTGCATATTTGGAAATTTTATAAATGCTGATGAATTACAAATATGAAGCATTCCTGTTTTTATATCATTCATTTTTAATACTTCTATTACATTTATAAATCTATCAAATTGTGACTTTGTATATTTGTCATTAAAAAAACTAACAGAAAAATGAGAAAATGTACCTTCGATTTCAATATTTTTTATACCTTTTAATGCTTCTACCATAGAATCTCGGTCAGAATAAATAAAACCATATCTTCCAAAACCAGTATCTATTTTTAGATGTGCTTTTATTTTTTTATTTTCTTCTTTTGCAATCTTTTCTGCTACCTCTATGTCTTCTTTTGAACCAATTGAAAGAATTATATTATTATCAACTAAAGTTTTCACATCTTCTTTTATTGCAGTTGTAGAAAGCATTAAAATATCTTGTTTTATTCCTGCTTGTCTTAATTTTAAAGCCTCTTCGACAGTAGAAACTGCAAAAAATGAAATTCCATTATCAATTAATATCTTTGTAAATTCCACAATTCCTAAACCATAAGCATTTCCTTTAACAACTGCAATAATTTTAACCTTTTTTCCATTATCATCTGGTCCATTTATTTCTGCATGTTTTTTTATCTGCTCTATATTATGTACTAAATCCTTTTTTTCTATCACTAAAGCTTTCATTTTTATCCTTTCCATTAGGAATGCGTCAAATGGACATTTTTGTCCAAAAAGAATAGTATTCCTATAATTTCATACACTTTATGATATTTCTTTGTTTTTATATTTTTATTTGTATTTTTTAATTCTTGAACTATATTTTAATTTATCATTAGCTCTGCCCCTTTCGTTTCATTTGTGAACGATTTGGCATGTCCCTAATGGTTCAATTTTTTTCTTCTTAGCTGTCTTAATGTTCTAAAAGTTTTTTCTGAAAATTTATATAATTTGTATTTTAGTGGTTTAAATGGATAATATACTTCTCCTATAAATTCTGTAAATGTACCACCAAATCCTTTTTTAAATCTATATAGTCCATATTGTGGATGGCTTTCATCAACAACACCTGATACACCTCTAAAATCATAGATATCGTCATGTCTTGCTATTGCCATTTTTATCATTTCCCATTGTAATAAATAATTTGGCATTAGGTTTCTATGTTTATTACTACTTGCTCCATATAAATACCATGTTTTATTTCCATAGAAGATTGGAATTACTCCTGCTATTGGTTTGTTCTCATGATATGCCATTAAAATCTTCATGTGGTCTGATCCTAAACAATCATACATCTTTTCAAAGTATTCAAGTGGTCTTATAATAAAGCCATCTCTTTCTCCAGTCTCTACCATGATTTTGTGGAAATCTTTTAAGTCTTCTTTGTTTCCATCTTTTATAGTTACTCCTTTTCTTCCAGCTAATCGTATATTATATCTCCATTTTTGATGAAAACCTGCCATGATTTCTTCTTCTGTTTTGTCTTTTATATCTAAACGAAATACATATCTTGGTTGTATTTCATCTTTAAAATCTTTTGCATCATCTTTTATTTTGTATCCTAATTTTGTAATAATTTTTCTATATTCTTCATCATCACTTAAAATATCTGGTTCTGTTCTTAGTACAAATGCTTCATATTTTCTTGATAATACTATTGCACCTTCTGTTAATTGTTGTAATACATTTTCATCATGAATGTCACAAACTGGTCCTCTTGATGCATACATCATGTTTCCAAATAGTGGTATTTTTCTTATCCATACACATAATGAACCAATAATGTTTTTATTTTCATCTTCTGCTAATATTACTTCTGGTTTCCAGTTTGGCTTTTTTACTTCTGCCCATTCTAATGATTGTTGAAAGTTACATCTTTCATGTCCTTCTAAAAATTTTTTGTATTCTTCTTTTGATTTTTCGTCTGTTACAAATCTCATGTTTTCTT
>CAYVCM010000064.1:0-10045 GCA_964449925.1 uncultured Clostridium sp. | reverse complement strand
TAACAAAAAATAAATATGGATATGAAGTGTATGGTGAAGCTTCAACTTAAAAATGCAAAAACATATATTTTATGTTTTATAAATATTTTAATAAGGAGGAATCTATTATGTTTAAATTTTTAGCAAAAGTAGCAGAAAAATATGCAAAAGCAACTAATACTGCTTGTGCAGTATTATGGGTATTACATCAACCTAAAATGCCAGCAAGCATGATAAAAAAAGACTAATGTTTGGCAAAAGTAGAACGGAAATTATTTTTGCCAATATTCATGTAACTTAAAAAGTTATATTTATAATCCAATATGAGACAGCTTTTGTAAGCTGTTTTTTTATTGTATAGGAAAAATAGAAGTCTTAATATTCAATGAAAACAATGAAACACAGAAAAATTGCTATGCAATTTTTCTGTGTTGACAAATTTAATTTTGCTTTAATGACTACAAATTTGATTTTTAATAATATATTTCAATTTGTTGAGAAAAGTATTTATCATTTTTTGTTGTATATAAATCTAAATTCTTACTTTTACTTAATATTTTTCGAACTTCCCACAAACCTAAGCCAGTATGATTTTCTTTTCCAGAAAAACCTTTGTTAAATATTTTCTCAGTGTCAACATTTTTATCTATATAGGTATTCTCTATTGTTATTAATTGTCTATGATTTTTAGAATCATCCCTAAAGATAATATTTATTACTTTTTCAACACACTCACTGCTAGCTTCTATTGAATTATCTAATAGAATACCTAAAATTCTGGTAAATTCATATATTTTCATATTCAATTTACTTAAATCCAACAAAATTGACATATTTACCTTAATTTCTTTTTCTTCAGCTTCATAATATTTTGTGGTTAATAGACTGTATATACCTGGATTGCTAATTAATTTAGGATTTAAAACATATAGATTATTTACTTTTTGACAGTCATCTTCTAACTGTGCATAATATTTTTTTAATCCTTCCATGTCATTTGTTTTTATGTAACCACCAATGGTTGTGATAATATTATCAAAATCATGTTTAAAACCTCTCACATTATCATGCAATATATTTAATGTTTTGTTATATTCTTCTGCAGTTTGTAATTTTTGTGTAGTATCAGCTAATTTTATAACTCTTGTTAAGCTATATATACTTATACCAAAATATGTAAATAAAGATAGAAAACTTAAAAATGCAATTGGTGATGGTAAAGTATCCATATAATAGACATCTATAATGGATTGAATAAATAAAACAAGTATACCTGCTAATAAATTGAAGAATAATACATTTCTACTCTTGTTATCAAGTGTGAAATTAGACAATTTTAGTTTCTTGTTTTTTAATTTAAGTAGTAATGTAATAAGAAAAACTACCAAATACATTATAAGAAGATAAATTATTCTATATAAAGGAATTGTAGAAGATTCCTCATAATTTATGTTTAATAATGAAAAGTAAGGTTTGATAATCAATGTACCGACAAGTGCAAATATAATTGTTGGAATTATAGCTGAAAATAATCCTTGAATGAAGGAAATATTAAAAATAAAATATATTACAATAATGATGCATATGTAATTTATAAATATATTTATTGGAGCAGAAATAAAATATGTATTAATAAATGTTATTATGCTACAAAATATAACATATAAAACTTTTTGAGTAACAGTAGGCTCTGAATTTAATATAGTCGTAAAGATTATTAAAGTAAAAATTATTTCTATAATTGTACTAGGTACAAGTATAATATTTATCAAAGTTTCATTAGGTGTAGTTAATGCATACCAGATATTATTCAATAATTCCATGATTTTTTATAACCTCCATAAATTCTTTTTTATATTTTGGACCAATACTACAAAAAGTATCATTATTGAAATATACTGTTAAAGTAACAGGATCAACATTTCTAATATTATCTAAATTAACAATATAAGATTTGTGACAACGCACAAAATTATCAGGTAATTTATCTTGAATCTTATTAAAAGAACTGTAAGACTCATAATCACAAGAAGAGGTATGAAAATTTAATTTCATACCATCTCTTTTAATATATTGTATTTGTGTTTCATCAACTAATGTATCCTTCTTATCTATTTTAATATATTTCTTTGGTAATCCATAAATATCATCAAATAATCTTTTGATAGTATCTTCTAATCTTTCGTATGTAATTGGTTTGGCTAAATAGTCAAATGTTTTGTATTTATAAGCCATCATAGCATATTCTAAATGACCAGTAGTAAAAATTAAATAAACATTTTTATTTTTCTTTCTAATTTCTTCAGCTAAATCTAATCCACTTTTTTGTGATTTTAAATTAATATCTAATAATAATACATCAATTTGATTTTCATTATCAAAACAAGCAAGTAAATCTTCAAAATTATTAAATTTAAAAATTACTTTGGCTTCAAGATTATTTTTGGCAAAAATATTTTCTAACATTTTTTCTAATCTATCTAAAATATTTATATTGTCATCACAAATAACAAAATTCAACATATATAGATACCTCTTTTCTGATTAATATAAAATTCGACAATAAAAAAATAATTACCTTATTTTTCCAATTTCAACAACAATATATTCTAAAAAAATTATCTTGTCAATAGTCTTATAATAATTTTATATAGTGTATAAAAGCATTAATACTAATAAGAAATAGAAGTAAAACAAATAATATGATGAAAATATTTTGATAAAGATATAAGAAGTTAAATATAGTCATTTAGTAAAAGATGTGATATATTATAATCGGAAATAATGTGTTTAGATATAAAAACAATTTATTTTTAAAGGAGGTAAATTATATGAGCTTAACAATTAATATATATTATACAGGAGAAAATGGAAGTGCAAAAGCATTTGTAAATGAAATGATAACAAGGGGAATAGTGGATAGAATTCGTAATGAAGAAGGAAATAAAAGGTATGAATATTTTTTTCCGGAAAATAATTCAGAAACAGTTTTACTGATTGATAGCTGGGAAAATCAAGAAGCATTAGATATACATCATAAATCTTCAATGATGAAAGAAATTATAGAACTAAGAGAAAAACATAATTTAGAAATGAAAGTAGAACAGTATACACCAATTTCTAAAGAGAATCAAGATTTTGAAACAGTAATTAGAAATAGAATATCAACTAGAAAATTTAAAGATAAAAAAATAGAAATAGAAAAAATAAATAAAATATTAGAAGCTGGAAGATTAGCACCAACAGCAAAAAATTTACAACCTCAAAAAATATATGTAGCAAATTCAAAAGAAGCAATAGATAAAATAGATTTAGTTAGCCCTTGTAGATATGGAGCACCAACTGTTCTTATTGTATGCAGTGATAAGGATATAGCTTGGAAAAAAGAAGATGATTCTACTTATGAGATGGATGCTTGTATTGTAGCAACGCATATGATGTTAGAAGCAACTAATTTAGGAATTGATAATATATGGATAAAAATGTTTAATAAACAAGAATTAAAGAAACAATTTGAGTTACAAGAAAATATAGAGCCAATTTGTTTGATTCCTATTGGGTATAAAGCAGATGATTATACAGGAAGTCCAATGCATCTAAAAAGAAAAGATGTAACAGAAATAGCAAAATTTATATAAGGAATAATTTTCAATATGATTCATAAGATTAAACAAAATGATTGGTAGGAGGAAACATTATGTATCATATTGTAAAAGAAAAACAACTTAGAAGAATAGGGATTATAATATGTATAATGGCAATTCTAACATTTAGTATTGTAAATGCTCAACAAGAAAATACAATAAATACAAATACAGAAACAGTTAGTACAAAGAAAATAGAGTGGGGAATCAAAAGAAATGATAATCATGAACAACCAGATGTAGGTAGTGAAAATAGAAAAATTTTAGAAGATAATAATGGCATTTGTTTAGGAAATAGTGAATCCAAAATAATTTATCTCACATTTGATGAAGGATATGAAGCAGGTTATACAAGTCAAATTTTAGAAATCTTAAAAGAAAATGAGGTAAAAGCAACCTTTTTTCTAACAGCACATTATATTAATACACAAGAGGAATTGGTTCAGCAAATGATTGATGAAGGTCATATAATAGGAAATCATACAGTAAATCATAAAAGTATGCCAAGTTTAACAGAAGAAGAAATAAAAAAAGAAGTAATGGATTTACATCAAAGCGTATATGAAAAATTTGGATATGAAATGAAATATATAAGACCACCAAAAGGAGAATTTAGTGAAAAAACATTGCAAGTAACAAATACACTAGGATATCAAACAGTTTTATGGTCATTTGCATACGAAGATTGGAACGAAGAAGAACAACCAGATGAAGAAACAGCAAAAGAAAAAATATTAAACAACTTGCACAATGGGGAAATAATGTTATTACATGGCAATTCTGAAACAAATACAAATATTTTAGATAGTGTTATCAAAGAAGCAAAAAATATGGGGTATGAATTCAAATCTCTTGATGAATTTGAAAAGTGATGATTTGGGGACGGAGCAAAAAATCATCACTGTCCCCAAAATCATTAGAAAGGATTGATAATCAGCATGAAGAAAAATAGAATGTCTAAATTAAATAAAATATTAGAAATTCCAGAAGAAGTTTATTCTGATGTCCCTAAAATTTCAATGGTAGGCTTTGATGAAATGGTAATAGAAAATTACAAAGGTATTTTAGAATACGAAGAATTTTTTATTCGAATAAGTACCTATAAAGGACTGGTTAGTATTAATGGATATCAACTAAACTTAGAGACAATGACAAATGATGATATAAGAATTACAGGAAAAATTGAAAGTTGTGATTTTGAAAGAACAACAGATTAAAAAATAATTGAAACTTTATTTTAAAAAATATAGTTTCAGTTATTTTTTTCTTCTTATTTCATAGTATTAAATAAGAAAAGAAAATAAGGAGAGATATATGCTAATAAAAAAAATCATAAATTATATATATGGATATTTAAGAATTGTTATAGAAGGGTATTATATTGAAAGATTTATTAATATTTGTAGAAACCGAAACTATATGATGTGGAACATAAAAAAAATAAACGATATATGTATGACACTAAATATAGAAATTAAAAATTTCAAAGACATCTGCAAAATTGCAAAAAAAACACAATGCAAAGTTCAAATAAAAGCAAAAAGAGGCTTACCATTCATTCTTTACAAATACAAAAAAAGAAAAATATTTGCATTATTTTTAATACTTGTGATAGCAACTGTTTTCATCAGTTCAAATTTCGTATGGAATATAGAAATAATCGAAGAAGATGGTATAGAAATGGAAAATATTATGGAAGATATTCAAGAAGCAGGCTTAATGGTTGGAATGTCAAAAAGTGATATTGATACAAAAGAAATTATAAATCAAGTCAGACTAAAAAGGGATGATATTGCTTGGATGGGAATTGAATTAAAAGGAACAAATGCAATTGTTAAATTAGTAAAAGCAGATGAAAAACCAGAAGTTATAGATGAAGATGAATATTGTAATATTGTTTCAGATAAAAATGGTGTTATCACAAAAATTAATGCACAAAATGGAACAGCCAATGTGCAAGTCGGAGATACAGTAAGTGAAGGAGATATTTTAATTAATGGATGGATGGAAGGAAAATATACGGGTATTCGCTATGTACATGCACAAGGAGAAATTGAAGCAAGAGTCTGGTATACCGCAAGCAAAACAATCTCGTATACAACTACGGAAAAGCAATATACAGGGAATATAGAAACAAGCTATGGAATAAAAATAAATAATTTTGAAATAAATTTTCCGAAAGGGGTTTCAAATTTTAATTTTTATGATACAATAGAAACGGAAAATAAAATAAAGTTGTTTTCTAATTTCTATTTACCAATTTCCGTAGTCAAAACAACATATCAAGAATATGAAGAAATAGAAATGACATATTCTATTGAAGAAGCAAAAAACTTAGGGATACAAGAATTAGAAGAAGAATTGGAAAGTCAAATAGAAAATACAGAAAATATTGTAAATAAAAATATAAATACATATGAAAATGAAAATAGTATTGATATTTATGTTACATATGAAGTGCTAGAAAGTATAGGGACAAATGAAAAAATTGTTTTTTGAAGGGATGATTTAAATGGAAGAAAAAAGTTTGAGAATTACAGGAACAGATAAAACATTTTTAAACAAAATCACAAAAACATTAACTAAAATGCTAATACCAACTAAGATTGGAATTAATGGTATGCTTATTTCTATAAAAAGAAATAGCTTGTTAAAAACATTTGAATTTTATCAAAACAGTGATGAAAATTACAATCAAAAAGAAGCAGAGGAAAAATATGATACTGCATATGAAGCATATTTAGAAACATTAGACAAATATGTAATGGATTCTATATATAAAAAGGTAAAAAATGATACAGCTTCTGAATTTGAAAAGGAAGCATTATCTAAATATTATGAAGTAACAAGTTTAAAAGAAAGCGAATTTACAGAATATAAATATAGAAAACAAAAATATTTACTAGAATTAGATAATGATGGTATTCAATTATCAGGAAAAGAGAAATTAATAGAACGATATAACCAATTTTATGTTTCTAAGATGGACACATTATATAAAGGAATTTTAAAAAATTATTCTATTAAATTAGCAGATACAACAAATACATATGAAACTTCAAAAGATTGGATATATACGAAAATCTTTTATACATTAGAAGAATATATACAAAATATTTTATCATTAAAAATAAGAACAAATGGTGATACAATTGCAAAAGATGTAATAAAAGAATATGAGAATTATGAAACATTTACTGTTGGAAAGTTAGACACAAAAGACAATATAGAAAAAAAT
The DNA here is from genome assembly GCA_964449925.1 of uncultured Clostridium sp. GTDB lineage: Bacteria > Bacillota > Clostridia > TANB77 > CAG-508 > CAG-269. The sequence continues at coordinate 3,184 of CAYVCM010000064.1, read as the reverse complement.
GTTTTGTTACTAAGTATTAGTAGAAAATTATTTACACATAGTTTGCCATTAATAGTCGCAATACAATGTTATGAAAAACTGCTAAAAGATGCTAGAATCTTAGTTCAAGACACAAAAATAACAACAAAAAGAGAAAAAGTATATGGTATGCTAATTAATTTATTTGAAGATTATAATGTAAAATTATTATCTACAAAAGTATATTGGGAAAATGCAAAAGATAGAGAAGAATTCAAAACTTTCTGGAATCAATATAAAGAAATATGCAAATTAAAAGAAACAAATTTTATGGAATATATAAGGCAAAAAGAAATTTTATTTATAAAAAAAGACTTAAAAAACATTTCACAAAGCAATATAAAAACTGATTATAGCAAATTAATTACATATTATAAAAGAAAACTAATTGATTATGGTGCAATGAGAGAACTAAAAAATGCATATGCATCAGAGGGAAGATATACTAAAAAAATTAAAGGATGTTGCATAGATGAGTAATTATGAAATAGTGTATAAAGATATAGAAAAGGACGATACTTGGGAAAAAATTGTGGCAAAAGTTTTTGAAAAATGTTTCCAAGAAGAAAAATTACAAGATTCAAAATTGTATATTACAGTTACATTTACAAATCCTAGAAACATACAAAATATAAATAAAAATTATAGAAATATAGATAAACCAACTGATGTACTTTCATTTCCTATGTTTCAAAGAGAAGAGATAGAACAAAAAATAAAGGACAATAATTTTACTCATGAAGATATATTAGGAGACATTATTATTTCTATACCAAGAGTTGAACAACAAGCTAATGAATATGGACATAGTTTTGAAAGAGAATTGAGCTACATGTTAGTACATGGTTTTTATCACTTAATGGGATATGATCATATTGAAGAACAGGACAAAAAAGAAATGAGAGAAAAAGAAGAAAAAGTATTATCAATACTAAATATATCACGATAGATTTTAAGAAAAGGAAACTTTGAAATATTGCAGTACTAAAATAAATATGAGTTACACATTAAGAAAGGATTGTGGAAGACAAATGGAAAAGGGTAGCGTAAAAATATTAATTGTTATATTAGTTATTTTAATCATTGTAGCAGGTATTGTATTAGCATATAAAATAACAAACGATAAAAATAATACAGAAACAGTAGTAGGAGAAGAAAATAATACAATAGAAGAAGAGGAAGAAGAACAAGTACAAATATATAGTGGAAATGATAGACCAATTGCAGTCATGATAGATAACCATAGTGATGCATGGCCACAAGCAGGATTAAATGAAGCATATATGGTATATGAAATTATAGTAGAAGGTGAAGAAACTAGATTAATGGCATTATTTAAAGGAGCAGATTTAGATAAAATAGGGCCAGTAAGAAGTGTTAGACATTATTTCTTAGATTATGTAATGGAAAATGATGCTTTGCTTGTACACTTTGGAGAAAGTCCACAAGCAGAAAGTGATATAACAAAATATAGTATACAAGATATTGATGGAATATCAGAAGATGGAACAACATTCTGGAGGGTAAGTGACAAAGTATCACCTCATAATGCTGTAACAAGTACAGCAAAAATATTAGAATCTGCAAAAAGTAAAAATTATAGGACTACATCAACAGAAGAAAGTGTCTTAAATTATGTAACAGAAGAAGTAAATTTAGAAGATGGGCAAGTAGCAGAAACTGTTACAATTCCACATTCAAGTTTACAAACAGTTACTTATGAATATGATGAAGAAAATCAGGTATATATCAGATATGCAAGAGGAGTAGAACAAACCGATTGGGATACAGATGAGGCAATTACAACTAAAAATATAATTATTACATTTTGTGATAATTATACTTTGTCTGATTCAGAAAACAAGGGTAGACAAGGACTAAAGAATATAGGAACATTTGATGGATATTATATTACAAATGGAAGAGCAATTAAAATTCAATGCATAAAAAGTGCAAGGGATGAAAAAACAATTTATCAAGACATGGAAGGAAACGAAATCGAAGTAAACGATGGTAATACATTTGTTAGTATTTGTCCAACAGATGCAGAAGTAGAAATAGAAGGATCAGAAACAACAGAGGTAACGACAAATCAATAGATTAATGGAAAGGATGTAAAAAATGAATGTATATGACACAGCTAATCAATTAGCATCAGAAATAAAAGAATCTGAAGAATATATAAATTATAAAATGGCAAGAGAAGCATTAGCTTTGAATCAAGATTTAAAGAAAAAAATTGGAGAGTTTGAATTAGCAAGATATGATGCACAAATAACACAAATGCAAACAGGAAAAGAAGATGAAGAAAAAGCTAATAAAATGAAAAATTTGTATGCAGATTTAATAAAAATAGAAGATGCAAAAAAATATTTTGATGCAGAAATAAAGTTCAATGTCATGCTAACAGATGTTAACAAAATTATTGGAGAAGCAATAAGAGATGTCGTACAATAATCTCAATTAATAACAAAATAAAAAATAAAAAAGGAAAAAACATGGAATTTGGAATTATAATAATTTTTCTGGTATTTGCATTAATCATACTAAAGTCAATGTTTGGAACTAATAAAAAGCAATTAGAAGAAATTGCAAAAAATGAAGAATTAGATAAAATTTCTTCAAAATATCCAGATAATATAGAAATTTGTAAAGAATATTTACAAATGTTAAATAATGAAAGTGTTGTTGTTGAAGAAGATAAAGAGGCAACAACTTCTTTGTATATAGCAATATCTAATAAAATTGTGATAGCAAACTTAAAAGAAAGCTTTACTAGAATACAAACAATTGCACATGAATGTTTGCACTCAATCCAAGACAGAAAAATATTGCTATTTAACTTTATATATTCTAACATTTATATGTTATATTTTATTATTATAGTTACTCTAAAAATTTTTAATATATTGCCATGTGAAATAGTGTTTTTATCAATTCTGATAACAGGTGGATTTATCTATTATTTTATAAGAAGTTATTTGGAAAATGATGCAATGATAAAAGCAAGGTTTTTGGCTAAAGAATATATGGAAAATAAGAAAATTTCTTCAGAAAAAGAAATTGAACAATTGGTAAAAGGTTTTGATAGACTAAATACTATTGGAATAAAAAGTGTAAATTATATGCTATTGCGTAATATATTGATAGAAATTATTGTTTTTTG
>CAYVCM010000063.1:0-10063 GCA_964449925.1 uncultured Clostridium sp. | reverse complement strand
CTTTGCAAAATACATTAGTTATGGCACAATCAACAGCAGAAGATATAAAAAATGTAGCAAAACAACAAGCAGATCAAATTATTAGTGATGCTAAAAGTTCTGCAAAACAACAAGCAGACGAATTAGAAAATCAAATCGTGCTAAAGACAAAAGAATTAGATGATATAAAAAAACAATTTGATATATATAAAGCAAAAATGGAATCACTTTTGATTTCACAATTAGAACTATTAAAAGATGTCAACAAAGAAGAATAATAAAAATAAAAATTTCACAAAAGACTATCTATAATGTTGGATAGTCTTTTATTGTGTAGAAAAAATATTTTACAATAAAAAATATAGAAAATAGGAGAAAATAGCAGAAAAATATTACAAATAGGGAAATATATTACAGAACTGTTAAATGTATGTTACAATTCTATGAATAGTATTGACTTTAAAAAAAAATAGTTTAAAATTATAATAGGATGGAAAGGTTTTAATATGAGGATTATAGCAGGAAAATCAAGAGGTACGAAATTATATACATTAGAAGGAAAGAACACTAGACCTACTTTGGATAGAGTAAAAGAATCACTATTTAATATTATCCAGAATAACATACATGATACTATTTTCTTAGATTTATTTTCTGGAAGTGGTGCCATAGGATTAGAAGCATTAAGTAGAGGGGCTAAAAAGGTGATTTTATGTGATAAATCAAGAGAAGCCTGTGAAATTATACAAAAGAATATAGAAAAAACACATAATTCTAAAAATGTAGAATTATATAATTTAGATTTTAAAGAAGTACTAAAAAATAAAATTACAGAATCATTAGACATTGTTTACTTAGATCCTCCATATGAGACTGATTTTGTTATTGAGGCATTGCAAATTTTATTAGAAGAAAATTTGCTAAATAAAAATACAATTATTATTGTAGAAACAGATGATAGTAATCGAATAATAAAAAAAATAGAAAACTTAAGTTATGAAGTTGGGGATATACGAAAATATGGGCGAGCATATTTGATATTCTTAAAAAGAATATCATAGCAGAAAGGGGCAAAACCATGGAAATTTTTACATTATTAGAATCATTAGAAGATTTATTAGAAAGAAGTAGGAATTTACCTTTTTCTTCAAGAAGTGTTGTAGACAAAGACGAATTATTAGATTTGATAAAAGAAATCCGTTTAAAATTACCAGATGAATTAAAGCAAGCAAAATGGATTAAAGAGGAAAGACAAAGAATATTAGTAGAAGCACAAAAAGAAGCAGATGGTATTGTTAAAGAAGCTGAAAATCGAATTATTTCAATGATTGATGAACATGAAATTACAAGAAAAGCATATGATCAAAAAACAGAAATTATTGAAACAGCAAACGAAATGTCAAGAGAAATTTCAAAAGGAACAAAAGAATATGCAGATAGCTTATTAGGAAGTACAGAAAATATTATGAAAGAAACTTTAGAAAAGCTAGAGACAAATATGACAGAGGCTTTGAATTTAATGGAAATATCATTGCAAGATACAATAAAAACAATTCAAAACAGTAGAAAAGAATTAAAATAGTAATCAGAAGTCAGATTCAGAAGTCAAAGAAACTATGGCTTTTGGTTTCTGGCTTTTTATATGAAACAAAAAATCCAATAAATAATTGAGAAACACTAAAAGTCTATTACAATTATTTAAAATGATAGCAAAAAAATGTTTCTCAGGAGGGATGATTAGAAATGGCCAAAAAAAGAAGAAATAGAAAAAGCAAAAAATCAGCTTCTAAACTAGACATAGCAGTAGTTAGCATAATTATGTTTAGTATATTATTAGCTGTTTTAATATATACAAAATCAGGTGTAGTAGGTGCAAAATTGAATGAAATACTAGGTGGTATGTTTGGAATTATGCAATATATTCTTCCAATTGGTGGATTTGCTATTGGTGTCAAATTAGCAACAGATGGAAGAGATACAACAACTACCAAGCTTGCTCAATATGCTATTTTTGTTGTTAGCTTATGCATATTATTCAGTGTTATCCAAATTTCTAGTGGAGAATTACAGGCAAATAAAGAACTAGCAGAAGTTGTTAAAGATGCTTATTCTTTAGGAGAACAAAGCAAAGGTGGAGGAGCAGTAGGTGCCGTTGCAGCAGTACCACTTGAAAAATTATTAGGAAATATTGGATCTATAATTTTTTGTATAAGTGTAGCAATAATATTTTTAGTATTTACTTTTGGAATTAATATGTCAGATTTCATCAACATGATAGTAGAAAAAATAGAAGAAAAGAGAGAAGAAAGACTAGAAGAAAAAGAAAAAAGAAATAAAGAAGAAATGAAAGAAACTGCCAAAGAAAGACGACAAAGAGAACGAGAAGAAAGAATGGAAGAAAGAGCAAGAATAAAAGCAGACAAAATAGCAAAAGCTGAAAAAGACAAAGAAATGATGGATAATCAAATAAAAATCAACTTTGGTGGTAGAATATTAGATGAAACCGAAAATGTAAAAGGACTAAAAAAATATGATCATTCAAATGATGATTTAGAACCATTAACTAAAAATAGTAAAAAAGAAATGCAACCAGATGTTATAGAAAACAACTTATTTAAACAAGAAGAAGAAAAGAAAGAAGACAAGAAAAAAGAAGTACTACAATTAGAACATGCTATGGTAGTAGAAGATGAACATTATGAATATCCACCAATAGAATTATTAAGTAAAACAAAAACAAAAACTTTAAAAGGTGGTGCAAAAGCACTAACAGATACAGCTACTAAATTACAAAAAACTTTATATAGTTTTGGTGTATCAGCAAAAGTAGAAAATGTTTCTGTTGGACCAGCAATCACAAGATATGAATTAAAACCAGCAGAAGGTGTTAGAGTTAGCAAAATAGCAAACTTAGCTGATGATATTGCTTTAAACTTGGCAGCAGAAACTATTAGAATTGAAGCACCAATACCAGGGAAACAAGCAGTAGGTATAGAAGTACCAAACAAAGAAAAAGAAACTGTACATCTAAGAGAAATTTTAGAAAGCAAAGAATTTCAAGAAAATAAATCAAAATTAACTATTGCATTAGGAAAAGATGTTGCAGGAAATACACAATTAGCAGATATTGCAAAAATGCCACATGTTTTAATTGCAGGTTCAACAGGTTCTGGAAAGAGTGTATGTATTAATACAATTATAACAAGCATTATATATAATGCAAAACCTAGTGAAGTAAAATTAGTAATGGTAGACCCAAAAGTAGTAGAATTATCTGTATATAATGGAATACCACATTTATTAATACCAGTTGTAACAGACCCTAAAAAAGCAGCAGGTGCATTAGCATGGGCAGTTCAAGAAATGGATGATAGATACAATAAATTTGCTAGCAAAGGTGTTAGAGATTTAAAAGGATATAATAAAGTAATTGAAAAAGAAGAAGGAATTGGAAAACTTCCACAAATTGTAGTTATTGTAGATGAGCTAGCAGACTTAATGATGGTAGCGGCAAAAGATGTAGAAGAAGCCATTTGTAGATTAGCACAAAAAGCAAGAGCAGCAGGTATGCATCTAGTAATTGCAACACAAAGACCATCTGTAGATGTTATTACAGGATTAATCAAAGCAAATATACCATCTAGAATTGCATTTGCAGTATCATCACAAGTAGACTCAAGAACAATATTAGACACAGTTGGTGCAGAAAAACTATTAGGAAAAGGAGATATGTTATACTTCCCTTCAGGAGCACCAAAACCATCAAGAGTGCAAGGAACATTTGTATCTGATGACGAAGTAGAAAAAATAGTAGATTTTGTTAAATCAAATGGAACAGCAACATATAGTGAAGATATAATGGAAAGTATTGAAAATAATAATAAAACAGATAAAGAACTAGCACAAGAGCATTCAGAAGATGATGATACAGATCCATTGTTACAAGATGCTATTCAAACAGTTGTGGAAACAGGACAGGCTTCAACCTCATTTATTCAAAGAAGGTTTAAAGTCGGATATGCAAGGGCAGGAAGAATTATTGACCAAATGGAAGAAAGAGGTATTATTTCAGGTTATCAAGGAAGTAAACCTAGAGAGGTGTTAATGACTTTAGAAAAATTAAATGAGCTAAAGATGGGAACAGATGAAGCAAAAGAAGCATAGTGGCGAAAACAAGAAAACTAGTGACAGTTTTAAAAATATTCTATTATTAATTCAGTTATATTAAAAAATATAGAAAAAAATAGAAAAATAAAATGAAGAGAATTACAGAAAGAAAAATGGTGCAAAAAAATAATTTCAAAAATACTAAATTTATTTAAAAGAAAATAAAAGATTATTTCTAGCAGATATTTTTTATAAACTAAAGATATTAGGAAGGAGAAGATTATGCAAAAGAAAAAAGAAAAATTGTTAAACAAAATCGTAAAAAAAGACTATAACAATGAACTAGAAACAATATTAGAAAAAAAATCATTTGACGAAACGGCAAAAAATCTTCTTCTTAGTATATTATATAAGATAGAAGCATCTTATAAAGACTACGAAAAAGTAAAACCAAATGTTATGAACAAAGAAAAATATATACAAAACTTCATAAGAATGGTAAAAAATAATTGTGACAATATAACAATATGCAAAATGAATAGTAAAGAATCAGATATTTTAGGAGACAAAACATTTATTGTAGACAAAGAAGCAAAAAGAATAATATGTTATCCAATCGAAAGAAAATTACTATACTGTATTTCCAAAATTAGCAAGCAAGATATTATTATAAAAAAAGATTATCCAGTTATTTGGGAAACATTATCAAATGCAATTAATATTGGGAATAATATAGAAACAGTAGAGCCATTAAGAGATTTTAATGGTTATTCTTGGACAACCATCTATAGTGAAATAGAAAGTATCAGCTATAATCTGATGTATCAAGATCTAAGGATTTTATTAGGACAAAAATTTTTAGAAAAATGGATAAATAACAAAGAATTTATTATGGATTATATGGAACAGTTTAAAAATAAACTAGAAGATATGTATGGAAGTGAAAATCAAAAAGATTTAGTTGATATAATAGAAAAATTATCAGTTTTGTTAGAATGTAAATATAATCCAAATGAAAAGAAAAAATTAAAAAAAGATAAAAAAGAAATAGAAGAAAAACTAGAAAAAATAGAAAACAAAGACACATATATTGAAATGATTACAAAACAGAAAAAAGAATTAGCAAAACAAATAGAGGAAATTGATAAAACAATAAATGATAAAAAAATGTTACAAGCTGAATATGAAAAGCGTAATGAAAAACTACCATTAAAAAAGAAAATATTTAGTGTTAGAATTTTATCTAAATTAATGACCCAAGAAAGAATTGAAAAAATAGAAGAATTAGATAAATTAAATGAATTACTAAATCCTAAAAAATTTATTATTTACAAAGAAGAACTGGAACAAAAATATAAATTTTTAAAACTAGCAGATGTAAAAAATCCAGAAAAAGAAATAGAAAAAGAACTTGTAAAATTACAAAAAATCTTTTTAAAATGCTATAAAGAAAAAATAAACAAGTGTAATGATAAGTCAGAAATTATTAATCTTTTATATGAATTTAGATATTATACAATATTACCATTTAATGAAGAAATACAAATAGGAGACAACAAAGATATTGAAAAAGACTTAAAAGAAGTAAGACGATTGTTATTAGATAAAGCACAAGAAGTAAAAGTAATAACTGTTATATCTAAAAATAAAGAACTTGATGATGAAATATTAAAACATATATTTACAATAAGAATGATTGTACTAGAAGATGTAAATATAAAATTAATAAAAGAAAAGGAAAAAGTGTTTTTACAATTATTTGATGAAGAAATTTTTGAAGAAAAAATAGAATTGAAAGACTTTGGAAATATTAATAAAAAAGATTTAGAAATAAAAGTTAATAAAAAAATTGAAATTTTTAATTAAAAATAAAAGATTTTACAAGGAGGATTTTATGAAAATCACTTTTTTAGGAGCGACAAGAACAGTAACAGGTTCCAACTTTTTAGTAGAAGGAGCGGGAAAAAAATTCTTGGTTGATTGTGGTATGTGGCAAGGAAAAGTAGAACAAGAAATGGAAAATAGTCAAGAATTTGAATTTAATCCCAAAGAAATTGATTTTATGTTATTAACACATGCCCATATAGATCATTCAGGAAGAATTCCAAAATTATATAATGAAGGATTTAAAAATAAAGTATATGCACATAAAGCAACTTGTGACTTATGTGCATTGATGTTGCCAGATAGTGGACATATACAAGAAACAGAAGCAGAATGGAAAAATAAAAAAAGAAAAAGAAAAGGTGAAGAACTAATAGAGCCAATATATACAGCAGAAGATGCGGCAAGGTGTTTAGAAATATTTGAAGCAGTTCAATATGATCAAATTATAGAAATAACACCAGAAATCCATGTAAGATTTAATGATGCAGGACATATGCTAGGTTCTAGTATGATAGAAGTCTGGATAAAAGAAGGAGACAAAGAAACAAAAACTGTTTTCACAGGTGATATAGGAAATAATGATATACCATTGTTAAGTCCACCAACTATGATAGAAGATACAGACTTTTTAGTTATGGAATCTACATATGGAAGCAGACTTCATGTAAGAAATGATGAAAAAGCAGAAATCTTTTTAGATGTAGTATCTGAAACATTAGACAATGGAGGAACAGTGGTGATTCCATCATTTGCAGTAGGAAGAACACAAGAAATTTTATATGAAATCAACAAATTAAAAGACGAATATGGTGATGACGAGGAATTTAGAAAAAAATATAAAACATTAATGAAAGCACCTGTATATGTTGATAGCCCTTTAGCAATATCTGCAACAGAGGTATTTAGAGAAAATACAGAATTATTTGATGAAGAAACACAAGAAGAAATTATGAGAGGAGATAATCCTTTAGAGTTTCCAGGACTAAAATTTACAAGAACATCAGAAGAATCAAAAGCATTAAATGAAGATCCAACACCTAGTATAATTATATCAGCAAGTGGTATGTGTGAAGTAGGAAGAATAAAGCATCACTTAAAACATAATTTATGGAATCCTAAAAGCACTATTCTTTTTGTCGGATATCAAGCACCAGGAACTTTAGGATATAACATTGTTAATGGAGCGAAAACTGTTAAAATATTTGGTGAAGAAATTGCAGTTAATGCCAGAATAGAATATATAGAAGGATATTCTGGACATGCTGATCAAGAATTATTGATGAATTGTATTTATTCATATATAAAGAAACCAAAACATATCTTTTTGGTACATGGAGAACCAGAATCACAGGATGTATTATCTAATATGATAGAAACAGAAACTAATATTGGAGTTACTATACCTGAGTTTGGAGAAACTTATGAATTAAATGATGAAATTGTAATGACACATAAATTTGAAAGAAAAATTAATAAAACAATGAAATCAGAAGTATTGCAAAGATTAGAAAAAATAAAAGAAGAATTAAAAGATATGGAAGTATATGTTCATCAAGATTTAGATGATGAAACTTTAAAAGATGAAGATATTTTTAGAATCAATGAAAAGATAAAAGATTTAGAAAAACAAATATTAAATGTGATAGAAGGATAGTTTGAAGAATAAAGGAGAAAATAAAAAATGAATAATAAGTATTATAATGAAGCAATTATAGGTAATAAAAAAATGCTTGTAACATATACTTCAAAAGGTGAATTACAAAGATTGTATTTTCCCTTAAGAGAAAATAAACAATATATAAATTTCTTTCATACAGGAATAAAAGTAAATAATTCAGATTTAATATACTTGCATGATGATGTAAATAATGTATACAAGCAATATTATGATACAGATACAAATGTTTTAAATACAGAAATTACTAATACATATTTTAATCTTACAATGTTGCAAACAGATTGTGCATTAATAAGAGAAGATAATGTATTATTAAAAAAATATACATTTATTAATGAAGGTAAAATAGATTTAGATATAGAATTTTTTATACATTCAGAATTATTATCAGATGAAAATAATCATGTTGGTTGTAAAGTTATTGATAATGGAATGTTTCAATATGCACATGATTTTGTAGTTTCTACATTTGCAAAAGATTATAAAATTAATAAGCATCAAATTAATGGAAGTAAAGAAACAATAAAAAGAACAGAAATATATGATAAAGATTATATAGGAATGTCTAAAGACTCAAGCATTAGTTATGAAATAGGTGTGATTCATCCAAACGAAAAAAAGACAATAGAGATATGCATAGATGTTGATGAAAATAAAAATATATCACAAATAGAAGAGGAAATTGATAGGATTACACGAAAAGATTTAAACAAAGAATGCAGTAATACAAAAAGTTATTGGAGAAAATATTTAAAAACACATAATGGATTAAATATAAAAGAACCAAAAAATAGTTATGAAGAAAAAATATTTGAAATTTATAAAAGAACCATATTATTATTTCCATTATTAACTAATCAAGAAACAGGTGGAATTATTGCATCACCAGAAGTAGATGAATATTTTACTAAATGTGGAAGATATGCTTATTGTTGGCCAAGAGATGCTGTATTTATAACAAGGGCAATGGATATTTTAAACATGCAAAAAGAAACAGAAAAATTTTATAAAACTTTTTGCAAAATGACACAAAGTAAAAATGGAATGTGGGAGCAAAGATTTTATACAGATGGAAAATTAGCACCTTGCTGGGGATATCAAATTGATGAAACAGCAAGTGTGGTATATGGAGTATATAAACATTATCAATACACTAAATCAGAAAAATTCTTAAAAGATAATTTAAGAATGTGTGAAAAAGCAATTGATTTCTTAAAAAAATATACATATCAATGGTTAAATATAAAAGATAAAAGTGGAGATATTGTAAAAGAAGAAATCGAAAATAGTTTTTATGCAAATAAAGATAAGATACATATAAGTTATGACATATGGGAAATGCATGAGGGAATTCACCTATACTCTTTGGCAAGTATATATTCTGCATTTGATAGTATAATGAAGATTTATAAAATACTTGATAAAAATGTTTCTGAATTTGATAATAATAGATTGAAAGAAGAAAAAATAGCAAAATCAGAAAAAGAATTACAATACTTGCAAGAAGAAATTAGAAAATTTGTTGATGAAAAAATGTATGACAAAGAAACAAATTCTTATTTAAGAAATACTGAAGATAAAAAAATGGATATTAGTATGCTAGGTGTAGTTGAACCATTTAATATGTTTAAACCAAAAGAAAGAAAAATCCGCAATATGATAGAAAAAATGAATTTAAGTATTCGTACATATACAGGAGGATATCAAAGGTTTGAACAAGATCATTATATGAATGGTAATCCATGGCCAATTGCAAATTTATGGATGACTTTATATTATCTAGATGCAGGAGAAAAACAAAAAGCAAAAGAAACTTTTGATTTTGTAGTAAAAACTGCTGGAAAACATTACTTCTTAGGAGAACAAATAGATAATAATACTTTAAAACCAACTTGGGTAATTGGACTTGGTTGGAGCCATGCTATGTTTATCATTGTATTAGAAAGATTGTATGGGAATAAGTAGAAATTTTAAGTTCAAACAAAGATATAATAAATAAAAATTGACAAAAACTACTAATTAAAAAGTAAAAAAATGATGAAATCTTGATAAAACCAAAACATATTAATTTAACAAAATTAGTCTAATTATTAGGAAAAAACTAATGATTAGACTAATTTATATATAATAGGTAAAAAAAATATTTAACTAAAAAAGTGTTTAAATTTTTTTATGGTATCCTTTCACACCAAGTGCGAACATTTTCCATAAAAATTTAATATGATCCAATTACATTTGTCATTTATTCAATTTAAAATAATATACTTTCACACCTTGTTATTGAACAGTAACTACGAATTAAGAAAAGAGTGCATTAACAAAATCAAAGATTTCGACGCACATATGTGCAAAATTATTTCACAATTATTGCACGAGTATAGGATACTTAGCCTTGTTGTATACGGAAAAATC
>CAYVCM010000062.1:0-10231 GCA_964449925.1 uncultured Clostridium sp. | reverse complement strand
AGTTATCAACCTTATTTAATCCAATGCCAGTATTCCAATATTCTTGTTTTTTTGTGGTATCAGTTGTTTCATTTTCAATTATATAATTTTCTTCATTAAACATATAAAACCTCCTAAACTTTTTTTAAACTACTATTATATTATACCATAAACTACTTAATATTACTATACATTAAGACATTTTCGTCAATAAATTTTAGCTAAAAATTGTTATTACTCAGTCCCATGACTGAATACATACAGTTGAACACCTAAAAATTATAATAGGAGATAAATAAAATTTGTGTTTTTAGAGATAAGATATAATTAATAAAGTGCTAAAAATAGTGTTTTTATTTTTTATAATTTTTATGTATAAGCACTTGCAAAATAAACAAATGTTTGATACAATGTTACAAATAATAAATTGGAGATGATAATAATGAGCAAATTACAAGCAGAAGAATACAAAAGTTTTGAAGAAATAAAAAGAACTAAAGAAGATGGAACAGAATATTGGAGTGCAAGAGAGTTAAGTGAAGTTTTGGAATACAAGCAATGGAGAAATTTTGCAAAAGTAATAGATAGAGCAAAATTAGCCTGTCAGAATAGTGGAAGAATGATTGATGACGATTTTGCTGAGGTCAGCAAAATCGTTGAAGCAGGAGCAACACAGAAAAAAGTACTTGATTATGAACTATCAAGGTATGCTTGTTATTTAATAGTACAAAATGGAGATCCAAGGAAAGAAGTTATTGCTCTAGGTCAAACATATTTTGCAATTCAAACACGAAGGCAAGAAGTAGCAGATTATTTTAATCAATTAGATGAAGACAATAAAAGATTAGTAATTCGTGGAGATATAAAGCAATGGAATCAAATGTTATTGGAAGTTGCACATAATGTTGGAGTAATAACTAATCAAGAATATGCAGAATTTCAAAATGCAGGATATATGGGATTATATGGAGGCTTAACTGTTGATGATATACATAGAAAAAAGAAATTAAAAGAGAAAGAAAAAATACTTGATTTTATGGGAAGTGAAGAACTAGCAGCCAATTTATTTCGCATTACACAAACAGAAGCCAAACTAAAAAGAGAAAATGTAAAAAACAAAGAAAAAGCTAATCAAACTCATTATACTGTTGGGACAACTGTGAGAAAAGCAATAAAAGATATTGGAGGAACTATGCCAGAAGATTTGCCAACACCAGAAAAAAGTATCAAACAAGTTGAAAAAGAACAATTGAAAAGATTAAAAGATAAGAAAACAAAGTTAATGTTAGATGAATAATTAAATAAGATTTAATCTGGAAATAGTCAATGACACTTCCTTTTTTAGAAATACAGGCAATATTTGTTGTATATGTATTGAATATATTTATAGATAATTACAAATATAAGAAATATAAAAGTTCATATTATACAAAAGTAGTGTATGATGAAGCGGTAAATATAGATTGGTAAATATGTCGAGTACTAGTTTATAAGCTATGTCGAATACCGTGCGGTAATAGAGGTGAAAATTGCCAATACAGGGTTGTATATTTATAATCATATAAATTTGAAAGTTAACGAGAACTCTAAGTAAAGTGCCTTGTTACGATAGGTATTTTATTTTTTTGAACAAAAATCCAATATATTTAATGCGAATTTTATAAAAAAAATAAATATTTGACTTCTCCATTTTTTGCATATATAATGAGAAAAATAAACTTTATAAAAAGAGGTCAAATATGGATGGAATAATAATTATAAACAAAACAAAAGGGTACACATCACATGATATAGTAGCAAAAGTAAAAAAAATAACAGGAAAAAAAGTTGGACATACTGGCACACTAGACCCATTAGCAACAGGAGTATTACCATTGCTAATAGGAAAAGGAACATCATGTTCAAAATATTTAATAAACCATAACAAAACATATAAAGTTCTGTTAAAATTAGGAATAAAAAAAAGTACAGGGGATGAAGAAGGAAAAATTATAGAACAAGAAACAATAGACGATAATTTATTAGAAGAACAAAAAGTAAAAATTGTCTTAGAAAGCTTTTTAGGTGAACAAGAACAAATACCGCCGATCTATTCTGCAATAAAAGTAAATGGAAAAAAATTATATGAATATGCTAGAAAAGGACAAGAAGTAGAAATCAAGCCAAGAAAAATAAATATATATGATATACAATTATTAAAAATAGATAAAGAAAATAAAGAAATCCAATTTGAAGTTAGTTGTTCAAAAGGCACATATATTAGAAGTTTATGTGAAGATATTGCAAAAAAAATAGGGACAGTTGGATATATGAAAGAATTACAAAGAACAAAAGTTGGAAATTTTGAAATAGAGCAATCTATTACAATAGAAAACTTGAATAAAGAAACAATTGAAAACCATATAATAACAATTGAAAATTTATTTAAAAACTTAGAAAACATAGAATTAAATGAAAAAAAATTACAACTATTTTTAAATGGTGTAAAATTAAATTTTGATTTTAAAGATGGGATTTATAAAATATATAGTAAAAAACAATTTATAGGAATTGGTATTATAAAAGATAAACTTTTAAAAAGAGATATTATAGTAGATTATAATTATCCATAAGTTCTATAATAAAAATCACCTTAATATACTTAAAAAGGAAAAAGTATAAGAGGTGATTTTATGTATTATATAAAAGAAACAGACAAGCCTAATAAAATAATAGAATGGTTAAACATTGTAAAATTAGAAAATGACAAAATTTTATTACCCATTACAGAACCAAAACTAGATGAAAAAACAGCATATATTTTAGCAACCAAAACCAAAAAAATTCTTGATAAAACAAATAGTAAAAAAATAATACTTAGCAAAAAAGTAAAAGAAGAAGAAAATTACTTAAATTATTTACATTCATATAACTATAAAATTGTAGATGGAAGATGGTTATTTAAAATACTAATATTTGATGTTTTAGAATATGTAATAAAAAAACTAAAAATAAAAAATGAAGAAATTAATATTGCAATTTTAGTAAACGATGTTTCAGAACTAGTTATTTATGCAGTTGAAAAACTAATAAAAAAATATAAAAATGTAAAAATTGTAACAAACCATATAGAATATTTTAAAAATATTGAAGAAAGCATTTCAGAAAAATATGGAATTTTTATACATGTAGGTAATAATAAAAGGAAAATATTATCTAAAACAAATATAATATTAAACCTAGATTTTCCAACAGAGTTAATTAACAAATATAATATTTGTCAAACAGCAACAATTATTAATTTTAGAGGAAATGTAAAAATAAAAAATAAGCGTTTTAATGGTATAAATATTAATAATTATGAAATAGATTGGATAGAAAATCCTCATTTGAATGAATTTACAGCAAAAGATATATATGAAGCAATACAATATCAGAATAGACCAATAGAGGAAATATTAAAAAAAATAAAAAAAGATTGTGTAAAAATTACTTATTTAGAAGGAAATAATAATGTATTGTGAAAATTTTCTTAAATACTTTTCTTTTTTTAGAAAATATAATATAATGTAGATATCGATTTTTAAATAAAAATTTATAATGTAAATTTTATATGGACTGGCAAGGAGGTAATCAATATGCCAAGTAGTAATAAAAGAAGTAGCGATGCAGATAAAACAAGAAAGTATAATATGCAAAATGCAAAAAGGAAAAAAAGGAAAAGTAATGCAAGAAATTCAAGAAATACAAGAAATGAAAGAGCAACAAAAAGAGTACCAACACAAAGCCAAAACAGAAAAAGGAAAAAAAGAAAAAACAAAGAAGGGAAATTTTCTGACAGACATCCTAAACTGATGATGGCTATCAGAATCTTTATACTTTTATTCTTGCTAATATGTGTAATAGGAGCAGGTGTAGTAGCAGGTATATTTTTTGGGTTATTTGGTGATGATTTTGAAATTACCAAAGAAGAATTGACAATTGCTTCTGCTAATTCTGTAATAGTAGACCAAAATGGAGCAGTGGTTGCAGAATTAAGTGGAGACGAAAAAAGGAAAATCATCACATTAGAAGATATGTCAGAATATTTGCCAGAAGCATATGTAGCAATGGAAGACGAAAGATTTTACGAGCATAATGGTGTAGATTTAAAAAGAACAGCAGGTGCAATTTTAAATACATTATTAGGTAATAGTTCTTATGGTGGAAGTACAATTACACAACAATTAGTAAAAAATATTACACAAGATGATGAAAGATCAGGTATTGCAGGTATCATGAGAAAAGTTAGAGAATGGGCAAAAGCTTATCAAGTAGAAAGAATGATATCAAAAGACCAAATTTTAGAGTTATATCTAAATATACTATATGTTGGTGGAGAAGGAAATCTACATGGGGTAGAATTAGGAGCAGAATATTACTTTAATAAAACTGCAAGTGAACTATCTCTAGCAGAATGTGCTTACATGGCAGGAATTAATAGTTCTCCAAATAGTTATAACCCATTTGATGAAACAACAGACAATACAGAAAAAATAAGAAACAGAACTATAACAGTATTGGACAAAATGTTAGAATTAGAATATATTTCACAAGAAGAATATGATTCAGCAGTTGCAGAAGTAGAAGCAGGACTAAATTTCCAAAAAGGAGATATTGCATCTTCAACATCATATTCATATCATACAGAAGCTTTAATAGATCAAGTAATTGATCAATTTGTAGAAGAAAAAGGATGGACAGAACAATTTGCAGAAAACTATGTATATAGTAGTGGACTTACAATTTATTCAACAGTAGATACTAATATACAAGCGCAAATGGAAGAAATAATGGAATCTGATGACTATATTATTTCGGGAAAAACAACAGATAGTACAACAGGTGAGTTAGTAAATGAACAATCGCAAGCGGCAATGGTTGTTATTGATTATACGACTGGTTATGTAGTTGGAACAGTTGGCCGGTCTTGGTGAAAAAACAGAAAGTAGAGGGCTAAATAGAGCAACACAAAGTGTTAGGCAAACTGGTTCATCCATTAAACCATTAGCAGTTATTGCACCAGCATTAGAAGAAGGAGTTATCACAGCAGCTACAGCATATATGGATGAAGAAACCGACTTTGGTGGAGAATATATTCCTAAAAATCAAAGTGGAACATATAGCAATGAATCTGTAAATATTAGATACTTTATTGCAAAATCGTTAAATGTTCCAGCAGTAAAAATTATGAGGGAATTATCTCCAAGTACAGCAATAGAATACTTAAATAATTTTGGACTTAGTCATATTAATGAAGATGAAGATTCAGATTTATCATTAGCACTAGGTGGAACTACAAATGGTGCATCACCATTAGAAATGGCAGCAGCATATGCAGCTATTGCAAATGATGGAGTATATATTACACCAACTTTCTATACAAAAGTAGAAGACTCAAGTGGTAATGTTGTACTAACAGCAAATCAAGAACAAACAAGAGTTATATCTGAACAAAATGCATATATTGTTAAAGATATTTTACAAGAACCTGTTCAATCAGGTGGTACGGCTACATATTGTGCAATTAGTGGAATGGATGTAGCAGCAAAAACAGGAACAACAGATGAAGATTATGATAGATGGCTATGTGGATTTACACCATATTATGCAGCAGCATGTTGGTATGGATATGATCAACCAGAAACGGTTACATACTCAGGCAATAACCCAGCTGGAGTTATATGGGATGAAGTAATGACAGAAATTCATAGTGATTTAGAGAGTGCTACTTTTGAAGAGCCAAGTGGAATTGTTACAAGAACTGTATGTAAAACAACAGGATGTCTTGCTACAACAGGATGTACTAATACATATACAGAAATATTTACACAAGATAATTTACCAGATGATTGCCAAGGGCATGGAAGTCAAACAATTTGTTCTGAATCAGAATTAATAGCAACAGAATACTGTTCACAATATTGTTCTGTTACACAAAATTATTATGGTGCAGTTTTGCCAAAAGAACAATTAGGTTTATGGACAGCTGTTAATGGAAGCAGTTCATCAGGAACAAAAGTAACAGGAACATGTACATTACATACAGAAGCAAAAGAACAAGCTGTTACAGTACCTGAAACAAACACTACTTCAACAAACACAACGAACACAACTAGTAGTAATACTTCAAGTGGAGGTGGTTCTTCAGGAGGAGGAAGTAGTGGTTCAGGAGGAAATACATCAGGAGGTGGATCTTCTGGAGGAGATGATAATACAACAGGAAGTGGAAGTTCAAGCGAAGAAGGGGATACCACAACTACCGAAAACACAACACAATAATATGTGAATTTTAAGAAGATGTGAATTGGACTTATATATATTCACATCTTCACTTATAAGAAAAGTGTGTGTTAATAAAATAGTTGCTTTATTCAAATAATTATGAAAGGAGAAAATAAACAATGGATATATATTTATATAATACATTAACAAAAGAAAAAGACTTATTTAAACCGATTGATGAAAACGAAGTGAGAATATATTCATGTGGACCAACTGTATACAAAGATGCTACAATAGGTAATATGAGAACAAATATATTTCAAGATGTATTAAGAAGAATTTTGAAATATAATGGATATAATATAAAACATGTAATGAATATAACAGATGTTGGTCATTTAGTTTCTGATGGTGATGAGGGAGAAGACAAAATGATAAAATCAGCAAAGGAAGAACATAAAACACCATTAGAAATTGCAGAGTATTATACAAAACTATTTTTTGATGACCTAAATGACCTAAATATAGAGATTCCAGAAATTATTTGTAAAGCAACAGAATATATTCCAGAAATGTTAGAATATGTAAAAGCACTTGTAGAAAAAGGATATGCATATGAAACTTCAACAGCAATTTATTTTGATGTTTCAAAATTAGATAAATATCCAGTTTTATCAAATATAAATGTTGAAGATCAAAAAGCAGGTGCAAGGGTAGATGTAGATAAAGAAAAAAGAAATCCATATGACTTTGCATTATGGATAAAAGCACCAGAAAATCATTTAATGAAATGGGATAGCCCTTGGGGACCAAGCTACCCAGGATGGCATATTGAATGTTCAGCAATGTCAAGAAAACATTTAGGAGAGCAATTTGATATCCATACAGGTGGGATAGATTTAGTTCCAACTCACCATGAAAACGAAATTGCACAAAGTAAAGGTATATGTGGAAAAATACCAGCAAATTATTGGGTGCATGGAGAATACTTGCTAATCAATGGTGGAAAAATGTCTAAAAGTTTAGGAAATGTATATTTAATAAAAAATATAAAAGAAAAAGGATTTGATCCTTTAGTTTATAAATTATTATGCTATACATCTAGTTATAGAAATAAATTAAATTTTACATGGGAAGGAATGGAAGCAACAGCAAAATCTTTGGAAAGATTAAGAAATGGTTATCAAGTTAACAAACAAGGAAAAGATATTTTAGATGAAGAAGATAAAAAGGCTTTAGATAATTTAGAAAATGAATTTCATAAAGCTATTAATGATGATATGAATATGCCATTAGCAATGAGCTATGTATGGGAAGTGATAAAATATCCTAAAAAATCACCAGAGATTGCAGAATTATTACTAAAATTAGATGCAGTTTTAGGAATTAAAATAGATAAAGAAGAAACAAATAAAAAAGTAGAAATTCCTGAAGAAGTGTTGAAACTTGTAGAAGAAAGAAAACAAGCAAGACAAGAAAAAAATTGGGCAGAGTCAGATAGATTAAGAGACTTAATTAAAGAAAAAGGATATGAAGTGAAAGATACAAAAGATGGAGTTGAGATTACTAAAATTTAAAAAAGTTGGTAAACTTGTTTTCGAATATTCAGTTGTAAAATAATAAAATCACAAATGTGCTTGTATTTTATTATAACTAAGAATATAATATGGATAATAAAAAGAAAGGAATGATTTTTATGGCAATATTATTACCAGGAGGAGCTGGATTTATAGGTAGTCACACAGCAGTAGAATTATTAAATGCAGGAAAAGAAATTATTATAATAGACAATTTTTCTAACAGTAAACCAAGTGTATTAGATGCAATAAAAAAAATAACAGGAAAAGATTTTAAATTTTACGAAATGGATTACATGGACAAAGAAAAACTAGAAAAAGTTTTTGAAGAAAACGAAATAGAATCAGTTATCAATTTTGCAGGATTTAAAGCTGTTGGAGAATCTGTACAAAAACCAATAGAATATTACACAAACAATGTATCAGGAGCATTAGTATTATTAGATACTATGAGAAAATATAATTGCAAAAAATTTATCTTTAGTTCATCTGCAACAGTATATGGAGATCCAGAAAAAATTCCAATAACAGAAGATTGTAAAACAGGTGGAACAACAAATCCTTATGGTACAACCAAATTATTTATAGAACAAATATTAAAAGACATTTATCAAGCAGATAATACATGGGATATATGTATGCTAAGATATTTCAATCCAGTAGGAGCACATGAAAGTGGATTAATTGGAGAAGAGCCACAAGGTATACCAAATAACTTAATGCCATATGTTGTTCGTGTAGCAGCAGGAATTTTACCAGAATTATCTGTATTTGGTGATGACTATGACACACCAGATGGAACAGGAGTAAGAGATTATATTCATGTTGTAGACTTAGCAAAAGGACATGTAAAAGCTTTAGAAAAATTAGATAGAGAAAAAGATGGATTATATATCTACAACTTAGGAACAGGAAAAGGTTATAGTGTGTTAGATATGGTAAAAGCTTTCGAAAGTGCAACAGGTAAAAAAGTACCATATAAAATTACAGAAAGAAGAGCAGGGGATATTGCAACTTGCTATGCAGATCCACAAAAAGCTTTTGAAGAATTAGGCTGGAAAGCAGAAAAAACATTAGAAGATATGTGCTTAGATTCTTGGAATTATCTAATGAAGCGTTAAGTGTCTCATTGGGGACGTTTCTTTTTGAGACATTTTTGTAGCTTTGGGGGATCACATTGGCATTTTTGTCTCATTAGGGACGTTTCTTTTTGAGACATTTTGAGGACAGCCCCTCTGCTACCATTAGTTATGCTTTGATTTCCAATAGGTTATGTATTATATAAAATCATTACACAATTTTGTATAAGCCAAATTATTATGGTATAGAAAAATATTTTTCTATACCATAATAGTCGCTTTGCTCCAATTGTTGCACACAATTTTACATAGTAAAATTGGCGCAGAACAATAACGCAACATATTGATAATCTAAATTGTTATAATATTTAAGTTATGTTGCTATTGTTCTTTGAAATTGTACAAGAAAAAAGTGCGCCTCTCTCATTGTTGCTATAAAGCATTAGCAAAATGAGCATTCCTCACTTTTTTCTTTAACAATTTCTATACTCAAATTTAGATACGCAAAATTGTTTCATTTTTTTATATAATACATAACCTATTGGAAATCAAAGCATAACTAATGGTAGCAGAGGGGCTGTCCTCAAAATGTCTCAAAAAGAAACGTCCCTAATGAGACAAAAATGCCAATGTGATCCTCCAAAGCTACAAAAATGTCTCAAAAAGAAACGTCCCCAATGCGACATCTAATGTTTCATTTGTATATCAATGTGATTCTATTTCCTACTTTTTCTATAAATCCATCTTCCTTCAATAATTTTAATTCTCGCATCATAGCACTTCTATCAACACTTAAATAATCAGCTAAATCTGTAAGAGAAAAAGGAAGTTCAAAAGAAGTGCTTAATTTTCTAGTAGAAAGTAAAGAAAAATATGCCAGTAATTTATCTCTTGTAGATCTTTTTGTTAATAATTCGATACGCATATTTAAGTCAGTAACTTTATTTAAAATTAATTGTGGCAAATTTTCAGATAAGGTTTGATGAAATTTACAATTACTTTTACATTTATGAAAAATATCATCATAGATATAAAAAAGAACAGTACAAGATGATTTAGCTTCTACAAGTAATTCGTTGTTTGTTGTGATGGTATAAAATACTTCACCAAACAATGCATTTTTAGAAAAGTGTTCTACAATAGTTCGATTTCCATTTAGATCATATCGCACTAAATCAGCATTTCCATCTAATAATATACATAATTGATTTCGTTTTTTTATATAAGTAGTAATAACTTCATTTTTACTAAATATTTTTTTCTGTTTTTTTTGACAAGAATTAGCAAAATCTGAAATAAATTTTTCTTCATTAAAATTGGTGTTCAAGACTTCACCTCCTAAAAAGTTACATA
>CAYVCM010000061.1:0-10313 GCA_964449925.1 uncultured Clostridium sp. | reverse complement strand
GATTTTTCCGTATACAACAAGGCTAAGTATCCTATACTCGTGCAATAATTGTGAAGCAATTTTGCACATATGTGTGTCGAAATCTTTGATTTTGCTAATGCACGCTTTTTTTAATTCGTAGTTACTGTTCAAACAAGGTGTGAAAGTATATTATTTTAAATTGAATAAATGACGAATGTAATTGGAACATATTAAATTTTTATGGGAAATGTTGGCACTTGATGTTAGAGAATACCAAAAAAAATTTAAACACTTTTTTAGTTAAATATATTTCTTACTTATTATATATAAATTAGTCTAATCATTAGTTTTTTTCCTAATGACTAGACTAATTTTATTATATATATGTCTTAACTACTATTAATAATATTAAAACTTAATCATCATCTATCATTGTAATATAAATATTTGCAACTAACCCTGTCGTTTCATCATATTCTAGTTCTACCGTAAATTCTTCATTATCATAGTTTTCTTCCATATATTCTATAACTGTTTCTGCCAATTCAGAATTATCTGTTCCTCTTTCAATAACCAACCTATATGCTGATGGAATATTTGCATTCCTTCCCTCTTGATAATCTGTAATTCTTACATCTGCTAAATTTTCTCCAGCAAGTTCAATCAATTCTTCAATTCTGTCTTTACTAATATTTTCTCCTTCATAAAGTTCAAATAATGAATTAAATCTAGTTTTTTCTATCTCTGTAACTGTTCCTTCATTTGATAGATCATCTAATTCTTCTTCCATTAAATTTAAACCTATTAACATTTGCTGTATATCTTCTAATGGTACTGTTTGATACATAGTTTCTAATTGATTATTTATATTTTGTTCTATCGTATTACTTGCACTTTCTTTTTGTTCATCACTAAGATTTTCAATAATAATACTATTTTCATTTTCCACTAATTCTTCTGTTTCCTCAAAATCGTCAACCATGGTAGCTATCTTATTAATTTCTATTTCTGCTATATTTTCTTCTACACTTCTACTAATATTTATATTGTAATTAATATTTGAATTTTCCATTTGCGTATTGCTACTATATTGATTAGTTGTTGTTTCTCCTTCTTCTACTTTTGTATAATTTATACTAAATGTTTCATTATTTATTTGTGTTACTTTTTCAACTGTAAAATTAAAACTGTTTTCTTCTTCATCTTCCTCTATCTTTTCACTTTGTGATATATATATATAACTATTCCCATCTGAATTGATAAAATCTGCACCTATGGTTTCTTCTTCTGTATCAATTGACATAGATATAGTTACACCATTGCATTCATAAACAGTAATTACTCTTTCATCATTTCCTATATTAAAGTCTTGTATTTGTTGTATCTTAGTAGTAATTTTGTTTATAAATGTTTGTTCTAGATTTGAAGTCTCTCCATCTTGTATTAAGCTATGATATTCATTTATTGTATTATCTAATGATTCTAATTTAGATAATATAATTTCATCTTCTTTTAATTCTTCTAATATTTGCACATATATATCATTATACTGTTCTTTTGTCATTGATACACTATATGCATTGGTTGTATATGATGTTCCATTAATTTCTAACACGACACCTGTTTGTTTTGAAAAAGTAAAGTTTGTTATATTTGAAAGTAAAATATTTTTATATTTATCTGTTAATGTATTTAATTCTTCAGATGTAAACCCAATCACATCTTTTATATCTGTATTAATAAGATTATATAATGCATTTAATAAATTTTCGTCTTCATTATCTATACTTGTAGACACATATTGCCTAATACCATTTAATCTAACTCCAGTAACATCATCATCTTCTATATATTCTAAACCTAATAATGTCTCTTCGTCTTGAACCAATGAAACATCATCATAGCGATATCCTTCTGATTTTTCTTCCTGACCGTCTATATTTATTTGAATATTGTTGATTGGATTTGATGCATCTCCATTTTCTGTGTAGTTTATGCTAACTGTTGTATCAGAAACTAATTTGCTATTATTAATTATTTCTTCAATTTCTGACATATTTTCTTCATTAATAAATACATCAATACCATCAAATAACTGTAATGCATATTTTTGGAATAATACAGAATTTGATTTAAACATATCTGTTGTAACATATAATACTATACATATTATTGCTATTAATAATATTATAGAAAGTATAACAGATACAAATATGGCTCTTCTCTTTTTTCTTGGCATCATCATATGTGTTCCTCCTCTTTTATTTTATATTTTTATTAAAATGTAAACTTCTAATTAAATCTTTGTTTCATCGCTTCATATATCACAATTCCTGCTGAAACAGATGCATTTAAAGATGTTATATTTCCTTTCATTGGTATTTTAACAAAAAAATCACAATTTTTCTTTACTTTGTCATGCATTCCATTTCCTTCACTTCCTATTACAATTCCCAAAGGTCCTTTTAAATCTTGATTGTAATAATATTTATCTGCATGCATGTCTGTTCCACAAATCCATAACCCATTTTCTTTTAATGTTTCAATAGCATCTGTTATATTGGTTACTCTAGCAATTTTCATATATTGAACTGCACCTGCTGATACTTTTCCTACTGTACTATTTACTGCTGCTGCTCTTCGCTTTGGAATAATAATCCCATGTACTCCTGCTGTTTCTGCTGTTCTTATAATTGATCCTAAATTGTGTGGGTCTTCAATCCCATCTAATATAAGTACAAATGGATCTTCGTTCACTTCTTTTGCTTTATTTAAAATATCTTCTATCTCACAATATTCAAATGGTGGTACAATTGCAATAACCCCTTGATAATTTTGATTTTGTGCCATTTGTTCCATCTGTCTTTTATCTTTTTCTACAAGAATTACTTTTCTTTCTTTAGCCATACTAATTATTTTATTAATAGATCCATGCTTTTCACCTTTTGTTATGAATATTTTATTTATGTCTTTGCCACTTTCTAATAATTCTAAGACAGCATTTCTACCTTCTACTTGGTCTTCATTTATGGTTTTTGTTTGTTCATTTTTGTTTTCAAAATTTCTTTTCTTATCTTTCATTTTCTATTATAAATATTAGTTATTAATCTAACATTCTTCTCCTTTTTTTATTAATTCTCATCATCTAATTTTAATACGCTTAAAAATGCTTCTTGTGGTATTTCTACATTTCCAATTTCACGCATTTTTTTCTTTCCTCGTTTTTGTTTCTCTAGCAACTTTTTCTTTCTAGTAATATCCCCACCATAACATTTTGCTAAAACATCTTTCCTCATAGCAGATATAGTTTCTCTTGCAATAATTTTCCCACCTACTGCTGCTTGAATTGGAATTTTAAATAGTTTTCTTGGAATAACATTTTTTAGTTTTTCTACCATTTTCTTTCCTCTATTATATGCACTATCTTTATGTACAATAAAACTTAATGCATCTACTGGTTCTCCATTTATATAAATATCTAATTTTACTAAATCTGATTTTCTATACTCTTTAAATTCATAATCTAACGAAGCATATCCTTTTGTTTTTGATTTTAAGTTATCAAAAAAATCATATATAATTTCATTTAATGGCATTTCATAAATTAATGTTACTCTATTTTCATCTAAATATTTCATATCTATATAAATGCCTCTTCTCCCTTGACACAATTCCATAATATTTCCTACATATTCTTTTGGTGTCAAGATATTTGCCGTTACATAAGGCTCTTCTATATAAGATATTTCTTGTGGTGTTGGTAAATCTTCAGGATTATACAATTCAACAACCTCTCCTGTTGTTTTATGTACTTTATAAATAACAGAAGGTGCTGTTGTAATTAATCCTAAATCAAATTCTCTATCAATTCTTTCTTCGATAATTTCTAAATGCAGTAAACCTAAAAATCCACAACGAAATCCAAATCCTAATGCAGCAGATGTTTCTTGTTCAAATTCTAAAGCCGCATCATTTAGTTGTAATTTTTCCAGAGCTTCTTTTAAATCTTCATACTGACTTCCATCTACTGGATACAATCCACAATATACCATAGGTCGTACTTTTTTATACCCTTTCAATGGTTCGTCTGCTGGATTGTCTTTTAATGTAATCGTATCTCCTACATGAATATCTGATAGGCTTTTTATACTTGCTGCAATATAACCTACTTCTCCTGCTTTAATTTCTGATACTGGCATATATGAACCTGGAATAAAATATCCTACTTCTGTTACTGTAAAAGTTTTATTTGTTGCCATTAATTTAATTTCATCACCAACTTTTACAACTCCATCTATCACTCTTACATAAGCTACTGCACCTTTGTAATTATCATAATATGAGTCAAAAATTAAACATTTAGTTTTTGCACTTTCATCTCCCTTAGGTGCTGGTAAGTCTGTTACAATTCTTTCTAGTACCTCTTCTACATTTAATCCTGTTTTTGCTGATATACATGGTGCATCTTCTGCTGGTATTCCTATTATATCTTCTATTTCTTGTTTTACTTCGTCTACTCTTGCATTTGGTAAATCAATTTTATTTAATACTGGTAAAATTTCTAAATTATTGTCAATTGCTAAATAAACATTTGCTAAAGTTTGTGCTTCTACACCTTGGCTACTATCAACAACTAAAACAGCTCCATCACATGCTGCTAAACTTCTAGAAACTTCATAATTAAAATCTACATGTCCAGGTGTGTCTATTAAATTAAATGTATATTCTTGTCCATCTTTTGCTTTATAAATCATACGAACCGCTTGTGACTTTATAGTAATTCCTCGCTCTTTTTCAATTTCCATATTATCTAACACTTGGCTTTCCATTTCTCTTTTTGAAAGTACACCAGTCATTTCTATTAATCTATCTGCTAGTGTTGACTTTCCATGATCTATATGTGCAATTATACTAAAATTTCTGATATGTGCTTGTCTGTTATCCATTTTTCCTCCATTGTTATTTTTATATTTGCTATTTTATCATAAACAAATAAAAATCTCAATAGTTTAAATATTCAAGTTTTAGTATTTTTGTTAATACTTGTTACAGTTCGGAGTTAATATTACGGCAAGGTATAAAGGTATATTATTTTTAATTGAATAAATGACGAATGTGATTGGACTTTGAACTGTAACTAATACTTATCCACACCCCTCATAGTTATCCACAGTTACTTTTTCTTGAAAATTTACATTTTTTTGCGTTTTTCTACTTTTTTCTTATAACATTTTTATGACAAAATTATTTCAATTCTTTATATTTTGCTTTTGCAAATTATTTTATCTTTTTACCTTTTTATCTGTTTTTCTTGATGTTTCAGCATTTTTTAACATTTTTTTATTACATTCTGTTTTCATCTTGATGACAAATCTATATTTTTTCTATTTTATGTATATCATTTAAACTATTTCATTGTAATATTTATCCACTTTTACATATTGTGGATACTGTGGATAACTTTGTGAATAATTGATTTTACTATTTTTTCGTTCACAAGTTGTTCACATCGCTTTTTTTATTTATCCACATTTTTTATTTTATACTAATTTATTTTTTGATTATGTGTACTATTTTATGAAAATTTATTTATAGAATTTTTTCTATTTACCTTTATTCAAAAATGTGATATATTATGTTATATTAATGAAAGGAGTTTTTTATTATGAAAGTATTATTTGTAAATCATTTTCCACTAACAGGTTCTGGTAGTGGTGTATATACGGCAAACTTAGCCAAAAGTCTTGTAAGAAAAGGAGATCAAGTTGCTATTGTTTTTCCTGAAAACAGAAGTCAATATGAACAATATGACAATGTACAATTATACCCTGTATTTTTCAAAAATCAAGAAACTATTCCAGGAGTAGATCAATGCGAAATGAATTTTCCTTGTTTTACAACTCATCCAAGAAGCACATTTAATTTTAGAGATATGTCACCTGAACAAAGATCTGAATATGAAACTGTTTTTTATAATAAAATTAAAAAAGCTATCTGTGAATTTAAACCTGATGTTGTTCATGCACAACATGTTTGGACACTTGCTGGAATATCAGCAAAATGTTGTGAAGAAAAAGATATACCAATGATTATTACTTGTCATGGTACAGATTTAATGGGTATACAAGATGAAGCTATTAGAGGGGAATCTTGGGGAACAACTTGGGCAAAAAAGGCTACAAAATATGCTGACTCTGTTGTAACAATTTCAGAAGATAGCCATGAATTAACAAAAAAGATTTTACGGAAAAGATATTAATACTGTCTGCATAAAAAATGGTATTGATACACAAGTGTTTTCACAAGATACTGCTATTCAAAAATCTGATGTATTAAAAAATATTGGTGTATCTGGAGATTATAAAAATGTCGTATCATTTGTCGGAAAATTAACTGATTTTAAAGGTGTAGATGTGTTATTAGATGCTGCTGCTAAGTATGAAGATGATGATACATTAACATTAATTGCTGGTGATGGTGAATTAAGAGATTCTTTAGAAGAACAAGCTAACAAGTTAAATTTAAAAAATGTAAAATTTTTAGGAAATCAACCTCAAACTGTACTAAAAGACATATACAATATTGCTGATGTTTCATGTGTTCCATCTAGGAGGGAACCTTTTGGTTTAGTTGCAGCTGAAGCAATGGCTTGTGGTACACCTGTTATTGCTACAAATGAAGGTGGTTTACCAGATTTCATTAATAAAAAAGTTGGTATATTAGTCCCAGTAGATGATTCAGAACAATTAGCATCAGCAGTTCATCAGGTTTTAGATGGAGAAAAAGTTTTTGATAGAGAAGAAATTTCTAAAGAAGCTCAAGATAAACATTCTGTTGATGAAAAAGTAAATGAGTTTAAGGAAAGGTATTCAATTGCTATTCAGAATATAAAAAAAAATGTTGAAAGATAAGGCAAAATAAAAGATAAAAAGTTGCATATAAATAATATTGCAACTTTTATTTTATATAAATAGAACAAATTTACGGAAAGCCAAAGAGATAAAATTAGAACGATTTTTAAGGCTTTCCGATTTGTTCTTAAAAAAATACCCAATATATTATTAATATAATTTCTAAAATAGTTATAAATGGTAATCCTATTACAAATTGTATTTTTTTTGTTTTGTGTCTAAAAGTATACATTCCTGCTATTGTTCCAATTCCTCCGCCTAATGCTGTTATGATAAATAATGTTTTTTCTGGAATTCTCCATGCCCCTTTTTTAGCTTTTTGCTTATCTATAAACATAATTAAGAATCCAATAAGATTAATCACTATAAAATAAATAATAATATTTTTTGTAGTAAATATATCTTGTATAGTTAGTGCATTTTCAAACATTTTGTATTCCTCTCTTTTATTTTTATTCTAAAAATTAAAATCTAAATATGAATATTTTTTTTGTTTATAATTTAGAAAATTATTTATATCTTCTTTCGCATTTTCAGAGATTTTATCTATCCTTATAAATCCATTATTTTCTTCTACCAATGGAACAATATATCTTTGTTTTACTTTTATATCCACAGCATATTTATCTTTAGGCAATTCATCACTTTCATTAATTTTTGTTGCCTCTTCCCATTTTTTAAAGCAATTTGAAATATTTCCAATTGGACAATTTTCTATTTTTTGCATTACTTCTTTTTCGCTTAATGTATATAAATCTTTTTTAGTAATTAAATTCTGTTCATACATTTTCTTAACGATATCTGCAATTAATTGCATAGAATATTTTGTTTTATTCCCTGTATATAAACAAGATAACTTACTCATTGCATCAACAAATTTTTCTGCCACCTCTTTATGTTTAAATCCTAATTCTGTAATTCCTTCTTCATTTTCTTGAATTTCTATATCTTGATATATTTCTTTTACAGTTTCTAGATTCCATAATTTTTCTCTTACTCCTAATCCATTGGATAAAGTATATTCTAGCCTATCTGCTGAAAGTTTAGGTGTATCATTATCTGCTATTGGATATATATGATAATCACATACTTCCTCTAATTTTATGCCATCTCTATTTAAGAGTGTCATAATTTCTTTTGAATTTTCTATTATCTGAGTAGTTAATTCCTCTGTTGATTCTTGCTTCTCATGATTCCCATTCATAAAATCAATACAATGTTTAAATACAGGTGTTGCAATATCATGAAATAATCCAGATAAGGTTTGTTTTTTATCCTTTGTAAAATTCCATACAATTAAAGCTACCGCTATGCTATGATCTAAGCTTGAATACCATATCTCATCAAACATCTTAGAATAGATTGTTCCTGATGTTACACTAATTTTTGATTGTTTTTGCATTTCTGGTGTATTGATATATTCTAGTAAAAAGCTCGGAAATTCTGGTGATAAAACTTTAAAGTAGTCTTTTAAAAGTTTTGGTAAATTTTCAATATATGTATCCATTTTTCCTTCCTATTTCTCTTATTTTATATAACATTTTATATATTGTCAATTTTTCCTGTAAAAACTCTTTATTTTTTTGTCTTTTTATGATACAATGTGTACGATTTTAATCGTCAAAAGAAAAAGTTTAGGAGGAATCAGTTATGGAATTTAATAGATGTAGTAGATGTGGAAGTTTTTTTGTATCACAAGGAAATGTTTGCCCAAAATGTAGTGCTAAAGACGGTGTAGAATTTTCTAATTTTGTAAATTATATACAAGAAAATGGGTTTACAGATTCTTTAGACACTATTTCTGGTCAAATCGGTGTTTCTGTAAAAAATTTAAATAGATTTTTAGAATATGAAGATTTCAAACAATTTAAATCCGAAATGAATAATACAAATGGTAAAAAAGAAAATTTAGGAAATACTGGTATTTCTTTAAATTAGTTTTTTCAAACGGAATATCTCTTCCGTTTTTTTATTGTATAGGAAAAATAAACTTTTATTTTGACCTTATACAACAGGGTTAAGCGTCCTATTTATTATATACTTTATATAATTCATATTATGAATAATTTTTGAAAGGAATGAATTTGATGAAAAATGTTTTTGATATTTTAGACGAAAGAGGATATATTGAACAATTAACACATCCAGAAGAAATTAAAAAATTATTCGGTAAAGAGTCTGTTCCATTTTATATTGGAATTGACCCTACTGCTGATAGTCTTCATGTTGGTCATTTTGTTTCATTAATGGTAGCAAGTCATATGCAAAAATGTGGTCATAAACCAATTATTTTAGTTGGTGGTGGTACAGCAACAATTGGTGATCCTTCTCGGAAAAACAGATATGAGAAAAATGATGTCAAGAGAAGAAATTAACCATAATGTAGAATGTATTAAAAAACAAGTTGAAAAATTTGTAGATTTTGAAGGAGAAAATGCTGCTATTATTGTTAATAATGCTGATTGGTTATTAGACCTAAAATTTGTAGACTTTGTTCGTGAAATTGGTAGTTTATTTTCTGTAAATAGAATGCTTGCTGCTGAATGTTACAAACAAAGATTAGAAACTGGATTAACATTCTTTGAAATGAGTTATATGTTAATGCAATCTTATGATTTTTTATATTTATATAATAAATATGGTTGTAAACTACAAATGGGTGGAAATGACCAATGGTCTAATATCATTGGTGGTGTTGAATTAATTAGAAAAATAGGAAAAGACGATTCTTATGGTTTAACATTTAAACTTTTAACAACAAAAGAAGGTAAAAAGATGGGCAAAACAGAAAAAGGTGCTTTATGGTTAGACCCTAATAAAACATCTCCTTATGAATTTTATCAATACTGGAGAAATATTGAAGATAGCAGTGTAGAAACAGTATTAAAAATGCTAACTTTTCTTCCTATTGAAAAAATTAATGAATTATCAAGTTTGAAAGATGAAAAAATAAATGAAGCTAAAAAAATAGCAGCTTATGAAATAACTAAATTAATTCATGGTGAAGAAGAAGCGAAAAAAGCAGAAGAAGCTTCTAATGCCCTATTTAATGGTTCTGGTAGTTTAGATAATATGCCTACTGTAAAATTAGATGATATCCATATTTCTATAGTTGATGCTATTATCCAAACAGGAATTGCTCCTTCTAAAGGTCAAGCAAGAACATTAATTTCACAAGGTGGTATTTCTTTGAATGATGAAAAAATTACTGATGTAAATTATCAATTATCTGACAAGGATTTTTCACAGGGATATGCTATTTTGAAAAAAGGTAAAAAAGTGTTTTATAAATTAAGTGAACACTAGGGACGGGTCAAATCGTTCAAAAATTGAACAAAAGGGACAGACCTGCTACCATTAGCTATACTTAAATTCCTTACAGGTCGTGTATTATATAAAAAAATGAAATAATTTTGCGTATCTAAATTTGAGTATAGAAAT
>CAYVCM010000060.1:0-10343 GCA_964449925.1 uncultured Clostridium sp. | reverse complement strand
AAAAATAATTATGTAAAAGGCTAGAAAAAACATAGATATCATGATATAGTATAAAAAGATAGAGAGGTGTGTGTAGTGAAAATAACTGATATAAAAGAATTAGAAAACAAGGCAAAAGAAGTAAGAAAAGGTATTATAGAAGCCGTATATAATGCTCAATCTGGACACCCAGGAGGTTCATTATCAGTAGCAGACATTTTAACCGTATTATATTTTAATGAATTAAATATTAATGAAAAAAATCCACAATGGGAAGATAGAGATAGAATGGTATTATCAAAAGGACATTGTTCACCAGCACTGTATAGTTGTTTAGCTAATAGAGGATTTTTTCCAGTAGAAGATTTAAAAACATTTAGAAATATAGACAGTTATTTACAAGGACATCCAGATATGAAAAAAATACCAGGTGTTGATATGACAACTGGCTCTTTAGGACAAGGATTATCAGCAGCAATTGGAATGGCAATAGCAGGAAAAATGGATGATAAACAATATAGAGTATATTGTGTTTTAGGAGATGGAGAATTAGAAGAAGGGCAAATTTGGGAAGCATGTATGTCTGCCAAACAATATAGTTTAGATAATCTTTGCGTAATTGTAGATAATAATAATTTACAAATTGATGGAACAATAGAAGAAGTAATGAGTCCATATCCGATTGATGAAAAGTTCAGAAGTTTTGGATTTGAAATCATCAAAATTGATGGACATAATATGCAAGAGATTTTAGATGCTTTTGAGGTTGCAAAAAATGTAAAAACAAAACCAGTTTGCATTATTGCAAAAACAATAAAAGGAAAAGGAATATCTTTTATGGAAAACCAAGTTGGATGGCATGGAAAAGCACCTAATGATGAGCAATATCAACAAGCTATGCAAGAATTAATTTAGCTAAACGATAATATAAGTGTGGTAATCAAAACATAATTTAAAAGGATTAGGAGAAATAGATGGAGTTAATAGGAGAAATAGGAGACATCATTTTTTACAATGAAACAAATAGCTATATGATAGCAGAATTTGATACAGAAGAAGAACAAACAACAATTGTAGGATATTTACCATTTGTGTCTAGTGCAGATAACCTAAAAGTAGTAGGCAATTTTGTAGAACACAAAAAATATGGTAGACAATTCAAGGTAGAAACATTTGAAAAATTAATGCCACAAACAGTAGGAGCTTTAGAAAAATATTTAGCAAATGGAAATATAAAAGGTGTAGGTCCAGCATTAGCAAAAAGAATTGTTTCTAAATTTGGTGAAGATACAATACAAATTATAAAAACTGAACCACAAAGATTAGCAGAAATAAAAGGAATATCAAAAGCAAAAGCCATAGATATAGCAGAAAGTTTTATAGAAAATTGGGAAGTATGGCAAATTGTTGGTTTTCTAGAAAGATTTGGAATAGGTGCAGAATTTGCTAAAAAAGTGTATGAATTACTAGGAATAAATGCAATAGAGCAAATTGAGAATGATCCATATATTTTAATTGACATTGCAAGAGGTGTAGATTTTAAACAAATTGATAAAATGGCATTAGATTTAGGAATCAGTTATGATAATAACAAAAGAATAAGAAGCGGAATTAAATATGGGTTAATTCGAGCAACATATAATGGACATGCATGTGTACTAAAAGAAAATTTAATTGAATTTGTAATATCTTTATTAGATGTTATGACAGAAAATGTAGAAGATGGATTGATAGAATTAAAAGCTAATGATGAAATTGTAATAGAAGAAAGAGATGATGGAATAGGTACATGGATTTATCTAGCAAATTTTTATTATACAGAACAAGATATAGCACTTAGAATAAAAAGATTGCAACAATCATCTAATGTAAAAAAAATAAATAATATACAAGCAATTTTAAAAAAGATAGAAACAATTTCAAAAATAGAATTATCAGAAAAACAAAAAGAAGCAATTTCATTAATTAATGAAAACAATGTAACAATTATTACAGGTGGACCAGGAACAGGAAAGACAACAATTATAAAAAGCATTATTGATATTTATGAGCAAAAAGGTAATAAAGTAGTTTTATGTGCACCAACAGGAAGAGCTGCCAAAAAAATGACAGAAACTACTGGAAAAGAAGCTTCAACATTACATAGATTATTAGAAATTGGAAAAATTGATGAAAATAATTTTTACCAAACAAGTACAGATTATGAAGGAGCACCAATTGATGCAGATTTAATTATTGTAGATGAAGTTTCAATGGTAGATATGTTTATAATGAGTTATTTATTGAAATGCGTATATAGAGGAACAAAACTTATTTTAGTAGGAGATTGTGACCAATTACCATCAGTAGGGCCACGGAAGTGTATTAAAAGATTTAATTGCATCAGAAAAAGTAGCAACAATTCATTTAGACAAAATTTTTAGACAAGCGGCAAAATCAAAAATTATCTTAAATGCACATAGAGTAAACAATGGAGAACCATTTATAACAAAAGAAGATGAAGAATATACAGAAGAAACAATGGAGGATTTTTTCTATATAAATGAATCTTCTCAAGAAAGAATATTAGAACAAGTATTATCATTATGTACAGGAAGATTAAAAAATTATGGAGATTATGATTTTTTCCAAAACATACAAGTTTTAACACCAACTAAAAAAGGTATGTTAGGAACAAGAGAATTAAATAAAGCATTGCAAGAACAATTAAATCCAAATTTGCAAGACTCTCCTGAAAAGGCTAGTATGGGGGCTATTTACCGTGAGGGTGATAGAATTATGCAGATAAAAAACAATTATGATATTGACTGGGAAAGAGAAACACTTATGGGAACTACTGAACCAGGAAAAGGTGTATTTAACGGAGAAATAGGAACCATAAAAGAAGTTAGTGAAAAAAACAAAATAATAGAAATACAATTTGATGATGAAAAAACAGCATATTATGATTATACAGAATTAGAGCAAATTGAACATAGTTATGCAATAACAATACATAAAGCACAACGGAAGTGAATTTGACGTAGTAATTATGGTTATACCACCATCAGCACCAGTATTGCTTACAAGAAATTTACTATATACAGGAATAACCAGAGCTAAAAAATTATTAATTGTTATTGGAAGTGAAAAAATAGTAAAATTTATGATACAAAATGTTGACAGTAAAAAAAGGAATACAGGATTGGATTATAAAATGGGGCAAATATAATTTAGGAGGCGATATATTTGCTATTTCCACATGTTTGCGGTATTTGTGGAAAGCTAGATGATAAATCACTTTGTAATAAGTGTAGAATAAAATTGGAAGAACTAGCTGAAAATATGATATTAAACAAAAAAGAAGAGGGAATGGAATTTAGTAATTTGATTTATATTTTTAAATACGAAGGATTAATAAGAAAAACTATCTTAGATTATAAATTTTACGAAAAATCTTACATTTATGAAACTTTTGTAAATTTTATTTTAAAAGATGAAAAAATATTTGAAAAATTGCAAAATTATGATACAATAATTCCAGTTCCGATTAGCAGTAAAAGGATGAAAGAAAGAGGATATAATCAAAGTTTGCTAATTGCAAAAAAAATAAGTAAAACACTACATATAGAATTAAGAACAAAATGTTTATTAAAAACAAAAAATATTATAGAACAAAGCAAATTAAACAAAGAAGATAGAAAACAAAATGTTCAAAATGTATATGAATTAAAAAATAGAGAAATACTAAAAAATAAAAATATTTTATTAATAGATGATATTTATACAACAGGTAGCACTGCTAATGAATGTGCTAAAACATTAAAACAAGCAAAACCTAAAAACATAGATGTGATGGTATTAGCAAGAGACTAGAACAAAAACAAAAGAAAGGAATGGATTTATTAATGGAAGATTTAGTTGAAAGCATTTTAGATTATATAAGATCAGATTACACAGACTATGCAATTATGATAAATGGTGAATGGGGTTCACGGAAAAACCCATTTTTGGAATCATAAAATTAGAAAAAAAATAGAATCTATGCAATTAAATGGTAGAAGATATACCACCATCTATATGTCATTATATGGGATTTCTAATCTAGAAGAAATTAGCAAAAAGATTTTTATTGAAACAACACAACTAATGGATAAAAACTTAAGGAAGTATATGGATGCAAATGAGCAAACAACCATACCTGAATATGCAAAAACAGGAATTGACATGGCAAACTTTTTTGGTGTAACACAAAATGGTGATAAAGTAGATTATGGTGAGTTTTTTTCAACAGATGATAAAGTTCTTTGTTTTGATGATTTAGAAAGAGCAAATGTAGATGTTATTGATATTTTAGGATATATCAATAATTTTGTTGAGCATGACCATATAAAAACAATTATAATTTGTAATGAAAAAGAATTATCTACAAAATTAAAAAGTTCTAACTTAGAAATGAAAACTTTTATTGCAACATACCTATTAGACAAACAAGATGAATTAAATGATGCAGATAAACCAATTGTTGAAAAAATACAACAAAAAATAGAAAATGTATTTGATAAAGCAAATGATTATGAAAGAATAAAAGAAAAATTAATTGGTGAAACATTTGAATATGCACCAAAATTTGATTATATAATAAATGGAATATTAATGCGTTATGAAAATAATGCAGATCTAATCCGTTTTTTAAGAGAAAATACAAGATTGATTATTTCAACATTTGAAAGAAGTGGAACAAGAAACCTAAGAATTCTAAAGCATGCGTTAAATGACTTTAAGAAGATATATGAAATGGTAAATAAATCATATCCAAATACTAGTCATAGAGTAATGCAAACAATGTTAATATTTACTATTGCGATTTCTTTTGAAATAAAAGCAGGTAAAATAACAAAAGACAAATTTGTAAATATCCAAGATAACGAAGAGTACAAATCTATATTAGTATCTTCTAGAATTTTAATGGATAATAGACAATTCTATATTAAAGAATTTGACAGCAATTACTATTATAACTTTAAATCAGAATATAGATTCTTTAAATTTATAGAATATTATGTTAGAACAAGAATCTTTGACATGAAAATATTTAAAGAAAACATGGAAACTATCAGAAATACAATAGACACAGAAAATTTACCAGCATACAAACGATTACTTACAGAAGAATATTGGAAAATTTCTGATGATGAATTTGGCAAAGTAATATCTGACATTGTAGAAGATGTAAAAAAAGGAAATTTGCGATTGATAGATACTGTTAAAATTTATGCATATTTTAGCTATTTTTCTAAAAAAGGTTTAATAGATTATGATATAAAAACAATAAAAAGTGTATTTTTTAATGGAATGAACTTAGCGTCTTTAAAATCAGAATATTGTGCTAATGTAGATGAGGAATTAGGAAAAATAGCAATTGATGAAGTTGCAGAAGATATGAATGATATTTTAAAACATTTCAATACATTAAATGGACAATTACATGATAAAATGTTTAAAGAAAAGGCAGAAGAAATCTTTAAATGTATTCCAATGAAAATGGAATTGTTTTATGAAAAATTTGATAGGGAGTGTATGGATATACCAATATTTAAGTATTATGATCCATATCAGATGTTCCAAAGAATTTCTTGTGCAAGTAATGAAGATATTGTTTTGATTAAAGAAAAATTGGTTAATAGAGCGGATAAGTATCCAAAACAAATTGAACCAGAAATTAAGAATATTAAACAATTGAAACAAATTATTGATGATTATTTGAATGGAAAAGATCCTTCAATAAAGATTGTTATGTTAAAAGAGTTTTCAAAGGATTTAGGATATATAGTGGATAAATATAAACCAACATTGTTTCCTAAAAAAGAAGAATAGATGTCGTATTTTTTGTCGCATTGGGGACGTTTCTTTTTGAGACATTTTTGAACAATAGGGACAGGCTGTTACCATTAATCATGCTTTGATTCCTGACAGGTCATGTATTATATAAAATCATTACATAATTTTGTATAAGCCAAATTATTATGGTATAGAAAAATATTTTTCTATACCATAATAGTCGCTTTGCTCCAATTGTTGCACACAATTTTACATAGTAAAATTGGCGCAGAACAATAACGCAACATATTGATAATCTAAATTGTTATAATATTTAAGTTATGTTGCTATTGTTCTTTGAAATTGTACAAGAAAAAAGTGCGCCTCTCTCATTGTTGCTATAAAGCATTAGCAAAATGAGCATTCCTCACTTTTTTCTTTAACAATTTCTATACTCAAATTTAGATACGCAAAATTATTTCATTTTTTTATATAATACATGACCTGTCAGGAATCAAAGCATGATTAATGGTAACAGCCTGTCCCTATTGTTCAAAAATGTCTCAAAAAGAAACGTCCCCAATGCGACAAAAATGTCTCAAAGAGAAACGTCCCAATGCGACATCCAATGCGACACCAATTTAGAACATTTTTTTTGACAAAAAATGAATAAAAAAGAAACAATAAGAAATAATAAAGGTATAACAAATTTATAAACAAAGGGGAAAATGGTTGAGAAAAAAATAATTATAATTTTTTTTTTAACCTGATTTGTACCTAAAGAAAGGAATGGTTTTTATTATGAAAGCAACAGGTGTCGTAAGAAGAATAGATGATTTAGGTAGAATTGTTATACCAAAAGAAATTAGAAAAGTTTTAAGAATAAAAGAAGGAGATCCATTAGAAGTATTTACAGATAGGGAGGGACAAGTAATATTGAAAAAATATTCTCCTATTGGAGAATTATCAGAATTTGCAGCAGGGTATGCAGAAACATTGTCAAAGACAACAGGTCATATTGCATGTATTACAGACAAAGATACAATAATTGCAGTATCAGGTGGTTCTAAAAAAGAATTTTTAGAACAAGATGTTAGTCCAGAATTAGAACAATTGATGGAAGATAAAGAAGTTTACACAAGTAAAGAGAATAGTGATGTTGCAATGCCTATAACTAAAAATGATAATCCAGAAAGAAAATATAATGCACAGGTTGTATATCCAATTATTTCTAATGGTGATACAATAGGAACAGTTATTTTGATGTCAAAAGAGTCAAATCAAAAAATGGATGATGTAGAGAAAAAAGTAGCACAATCAGCAGCTACATTTTTAGGAACACAGATGGAAATTTAAAGAATTTGTAAAAAATATTTTTGCGATTTAATCCGAAATAACTTGAATTTTTATATTGGTTTCTATAAAAAAAAATAAAAACAAGTTAAAGTTATAATTTTTTAACTTGTTTTCTTTTCTTTTGTATCAGATAACCCAACAATATAGTCAATGGAGGTATTGTAATAATTTGCAAGGGTAATTAAATGTTGGATAGGAATGGTTCTTTTTCCGTTTTCATATTCGGAATAATATTGTTGAGAAATACCAAGTAAACTCGCAATATCTTTTTGGAGTTTATCATTATCTTCTCTTAAATCTTTAATCCTTTTAAATTTCACAATAGCCTCCTTATATGCTAAATCTATGTATATCTTAACAAAAAAATAAAGTGAGGAAGCATTACACATAATA
This sequence comes from uncultured Clostridium sp., assembly GCA_964449925.1. Classification (GTDB taxonomy): domain Bacteria; phylum Bacillota; class Clostridia; order TANB77; family CAG-508; genus CAG-269. Next base: position 2,816 of record CAYVCM010000060.1, on the reverse strand, counting down.
AATTATGTACAACAAAAAGAGAAAAATGTTACATTTATATTACAAAAAAATAAAAATATTGAAAACTAACAATTAATTATAGTATAATCATAATTAGATACATAACATATCGTGTATACAAAAATAGGGATTTTAAAATTATAAAAGATAAGGAGAGATTAAAAAACAAATGATGAAGTATTTAGGAAAAAAGGGAAATTTGTTAAGTTTTAAGAATAAAAAATATAATAATGGTATTACTTTGATTGCTTTAGTGATTACAATAATTGTATTGTTAATATTAGCAGCGGTAACAATTAATACACTAACAGGAGAAAATGGAATAATAACAAGAGCAAGTCAAGCAGCAGAGCAAACAGAAATAGCAGAGGAAAAAGAAGCTATAGGAGTAGCATATGCAGGAGTATTAGCAGATAATAATGGAAACGGAGTAAGTGCAGAAGAATTGCAAGAAGAATTAGAGAATAATGGATATAATGCAACAGTAGTAGATAATGGAGATGGAACATTAACAGTCACATTTGAATCAGGAAGAGAATATACAATAGATGAAAATGGAAGTGTTACAGGTCCAACAGAAACAGATATAACGGCTACAATGAAAATAGTTGGAGAAAAGGTAACAGAACCACCAGTACCAAGTGGTTTTACACATACAGAAGGAACAGTAGATACAGGATATGTAATACAGGACAGTGATGGGAATGAATTTGTGTGGGTGCCAGTGGATAAAAATCAAAAGATTCAAGTAAATGTAACAAGTAAATCAGGAGATATAGAAAGTTTGGTATTAACAGATCCATATGGAGATGATGTATTAACATTAAGTAATGTAGGAACAAGTTATAGTAATACAGAAATAGAGCCAACAATAAATGGGCCATATAGATTAACAATAACAGTAGGAGAAGAGACAAAGAAAGTATTTTTAAATGTGCATAGTTTGTATGCAGTAGATTCATGTGGTGATTGGTATGCAACAGAAGAATATGCAATAAAATGGGGATATGAGAGTTTAGATGCGATGGTAGAAAGTTTGGGATATTCGTCAGTAGAAGAGTTAATGATGGATGGTTCTTGGCTAAAAGAGTATTATGAAACAGAAGATTATACCAATTCTGTAAATAGTAATGGAGGATTTTATATAGGAAGATATGAAGCAAGTTATGAGAATGGAAAGGTAGCAAGCAAAGTTTCAACAAGTACAAGAACAGTAAGTTCAATAACATTAGAAAATGGAATGTTATGGAATTATATATCACTGACAGATGCTTTATCATATACAAAGAGTATGTATACAAGTGCAGAGTTTACAAGTTCATTATTAACAGGAGCAGCATGGGATAGAACATTAGGATGGTTATATGAGACAGGAGCAGTAACTTGGCAAGAAATTATACTAGATAGTAGTAGTTGGGGACATTATTCTGATGATAGTTTTTCAGGTACAACAGGTTTAATAAATACAGGTTCTATGGAACAAACAAAGGCTAATAATATATATGACTTTGCGGGAAATTTATGGGAATGGACAACAGAAGTCTACGGCACAAGTTACCGAGTTTGTCGTGGTCGGTGGTTATAACGATAGTTATGATCCTGTGACATACTATTTGTACCCTGATTCTTCTGACACTACTAGACTCTATGTTGGGTTTCGCCCAGCTTTATATTGTAATGCTGAAAGCTAGAGACGAAATTTTGCAAAAGGCAATAAAATTATTTTAAAAGTAAAACTTTAATCATAAGGTCTTAACGATTTTGAACATTTAGTGAAGATTATTATAAAAAAATGTTTTGGGAACACATTCTGAAAATAGGAAACATTCATAAAGAGTTCATCAAGAATAGTGTGTAAATTTTAAAAATATTTTTTATTGTATAGGAAAAATCGACTTTTATCTTGACCCTATATAAGATTTTTCCGTATACAACAAGGTTAAGCGTCCTATATTCGTGCAATAATTGCGAAGCAATTTTGCACATGTGTGCGTCGAAATCTTTGATTTCGCTGACGCACGCTTTTCTTATAAAATGAGAAAAAAATAAAAAAACTTGAAAAATCTCTAATTGTATTGTGAAATTATGAAAATACAATTAGAGATTATCTTTATTTTTAGTGTATAAATATTTGTTGTCAAAACAATTTAAAATCCTAGACAAATATATTTAAAATTTTCACAGAAAATTCCAATTTATTTTAAAACATAGTATATAGAGAATATTTTATAGTCTTTGTAAAATTTTAATTTTTGCATATATATATTCAAATAGGATGTATGCATGAAATTCAAAAACGAAAAATTTTCCTAGAGTTTTTAACTCTAAGAAGTAAAACTAAAATTATGATAGCAATAAAACTCAGTAAAGTCAATAGATAGCAAATAAAAAATTATAAATAAAAAAATAAAAGTAAGGAAAAATTTTATAAAACAGAAATCTCTTATAAGGTAGAAATACTAAAGCATTTCTGTTTTTTTGATTTTCTTAGAGTTAGAAACTTCAGGAATGTAAAACAAGATGAAAAAAGTTTAGATATAAAAGGAAATGAAAGGAATAAACAAATGATGAAATATAATCAAGGAAGCAAAGAAAATCAAAAGAAAGCGATAATACCAAAAAATATGTTTATGGAAGGACAAATTCATGAGCAAAACAAAGGTATTACCTTAATAGCATTAGTAATTACAATAATAGTATTGTTAATATTAGCAGCAGTAACAATTAATACATTAACAGGAGAAAATGGAATAATAACAAGAGCAAGTCAGGCAAGCGATGAAACAACTATAGGACAAAAAATTGAACAAATTGAG
>CAYVCM010000059.1:0-10666 GCA_964449925.1 uncultured Clostridium sp. | reverse complement strand
TTTTTGAACAATCTTCACAAATTAATTTATCATTGTAATTTATTAAATTTTCAGTGTTTCCACAAAAAATACAATTTGGTTCATATTTTTTTAATATAATTGATGAACCATCTACATATATTTCTATTGGATCTTTTTCTGCAATATTAAACTGATTTCTAATTTCAATAGGAATAACTACTCTTCCTAGTTCATCCACCTTTCGAACAATTCCTGTTGATTTCATAAGATATTCCCCCCTTAAAAAGTTAATTTATAATCCTACATTTATAAATACTATATCATAAATAGGCGTATTGGTCAATTAAAAAGTAATAAAAAAAATTTATTTGAATAAGATTATTTGAATATATATAAATAATAGTAAATATATCTGCTTTATAAAAGGAATGTGAGAAAATATGCTAAATTTAGTTTGGCCAATTTTTATTATAATATCATTTTCATATGCAATTTTCACAGGAAATTTGCAAAATCTGAATACTAGTATACTTGATAGTGTAGAAAATGCTATTAACTTAAGTATTACAATGTTAGGGACAATGTGTTTATGGAGTGGACTTATAAAAATTGCTACAAATACAAGTATTATGGACATTATGCACAAATTGTTACATCCAATAATTGTATTTCTTTTTCCAGATATTAAAAACAATAAAAAAGCACAAAATGAAATTTCTATGAATATGGTAGCAAATATTTTAGGATTGGGAAATGCAGCTACACCACTAGGATTAAAAGCAATGAAAAGTTTGCAAGAAGAAAATGAAGATAAACAAAAATTGAGTAATTCTATGATTATGCTAATTGTTTTAAATACAGCATCAATACAATTAATTCCCACAACAGTTATTGCTATTAGAAGCTCATTAGAATCAGAAAATCCAACTTCAATTATTGTTCCAGTATGGATATCAACCATTTGTGCAGGAGTTACTGCAATTACAATAACAAAAGTATTAATTAAAATTTCTAAAAAAAGGGAAAGGTTATGATAAATATTATTAATTTTTTATCAAATTTAGCAATGCCGGCTATTATTCTAATAATAGTAATATATGGTGTTATAGAAAAAAAAGAAATTTTTGACATGTTTATAGAGGGAGCAAAAGAAGGAGTTAAAATTGTTATTAATATTTTTCCAACCCTAATTGGATTGTTTTTAGCAGTGGGAACATTAAGAAGTTCAGGGGTTATAGATATTGTTACTAATCTAATAGAACCTCTATTGAGATTTATGAATTTTCCAACAGAACTTGTGCCACTTGCAATTTTAAGACCTATTTCAGGAAGTAGCTCAATTGCAATTGCAACAGATATTATGAGCAAATTTGGAGTGGATAGTCAAATTGGTATAATGGCAGCAGTTATTATGGGATCAACAGAAACAACATTATATACAATAGCTGTATATACATCTAGTGTAAAAATAAAAAAAACAAGGTTTGTATTGATAGCATCACTGATTGCAGATATCGTTGGAATCATTGCTAGTGTTATTGTATGTCGATTTTTGTCGTAAAGTTTTTCTTGACATTAATTTACATATAATGTATAATTATGGAAACGAAACAATAAAAAATTAACGAGGAAACAAGATTATATGTTTTTAAAAGTTATAGTATTTATTTCAATATTTTTGATAATCAGAAAAAGTATTGTTAAAATTTTGTTTAAGAAAATTTTAAATTCGGAACAAAATCCTAATAAAAGAAACAAATCAAATACATAATAAATAATTATATATTTTATTTTAGAAATATATATGTTTTCGGATGTAATAATATTAAACTGTTTTTAATTTTGTAGAGGAAATAACAAATCCCCCATAATTAGTATTTAAAAATTTTTTGCCCCTATATTATTTAAATATTTTTTTCTATGTTATTTTCTCTACAATTTATATAAAAAATAGATTATCTATGATAGGTTTCACCGTTAGATATTTTAAAACCTCTAAAAATTTGCTCTAATAAAAATACACGAATTAATTGATGAGGAAATGTCATTTTAGAAAAACATATCTTTTGGTTGGCCCTATTTAATATATCTTGAGAAAGGCCAAGAGAACCACCGATTACAAAAGTTATATTACTAGTTTGCAAAGATAAATTTGTAATTGTTTGCGAAAATTCTTCGGAAGAAAGTTCTTTACCTTTCAAATCTAAGCAAATCACATAAGAATCTTTTTTTATATGATTTAATATAGAATTAGATTCTTTTATTTTGATTTCATTAGAAATACTTTCATTTAATTTGTCTGGTATTTTTTCATCGGGTAATTCTAAAATAGTTAATTTACAATATTTATGTAACCTTTTAGAATATTCATTCATAGCTTCTTTCAAATAATTTTCTTTCATTTTTCCAATACATATAATATTAATTGTAAGCATTTTAAAATTAATCCTTTCTAATAATTTTGTCGCATTGGGGACGTTTCTTTTTGAGACATTTTTGATGATTTTGGGGACGGAGCAAAAAATCATCAAAAATGTCTCAAAAAGAAACGTCCCCAATGCGACATTATTTAAATTGTAACTAATTTACTATGTGTATCTCTACTTGCGACAGACAAAGATAGAGAGTTTTCGTTATAATTATTAGATATTAATTCTTCTACAACTGTTTTATATGCTAATTCTGGAAAATTGCTTTCTTTACTTAAATGTCCAAGCATGGCATTTTTAAGACCTGATTTTAGTAGGAAAGAAATGGTTTTTCCTGCAACTTCATTTGATAAATGTCCTGATGGTCCAGCAATTCTAGACTTTAAAGAAAATGGATATGGTGAACATCTTAGAACTTCTGGATCATAATTAGATTCTAACATGACAAATAGACTTTCTTCTAAATTTTTTAAAATATCATTTGTCATATGTCCTATATCTGTCGCAATACTAATTTTTTTACTTTCATTTAATATTGTAAATCCACAAGGATTTGCCGCATCATGTGGAATAGAAAAAGGATTAATATCCAAATCACCTACAGAAAATTTTTCAGATACTTTAAATTTTTTTATATTTTTATCTGCAATTTTATCCTTTTGTTTTGGCATGGCATCTAAGGTTTCTTGATTTACAAATACAGGTAAATCAAATTTTTTTGAAAATGTACCTAGTCCTTGTACATGGTCTGAATGTTCATGTGTAACTAAAATACCATCTAATGTACAAGGATCAATATCTATGTCATTTAAAGCTTTTTCTATTTTTTTACAGCTTACTCCAGCATCAATTAATAATTTTGTATTGTCAGTTTTTATAAATAAGCTATTTCCACTACTTCCACTATATAAACTACAAAAATTTAGCATAATTTTATCTATCTCTTTCCTTTGTTTATTTTTCAAAATAATATATATTATTCTGTAATTCTTTCGATTTTTGCACCAAGTTTTCTAAATTTTTCTTCTATATTTTCATAGCCTCTATCAATATGTTGTAAATTATAAATTTCTGTTATACCTTCAGCAGCAGTACCTGCAATAACTAAAGCTGCTCCAGCTCTTAAATCTGAAGAATAAACAGGTGCACCAGTTAATTTTTTAACTCCTTCAAAAAAAGCTGTTTTTCCGTGAGCAGTAATTTTGGCTCCCATTTTATTTAATTCTTCAGTATATTGGAATCTAGAATCCCATATACTTTCATTAATTGTACTTGTACCATTTGCAAGTGATAAAACAACACCCATTTGTGGTTGTAAATCTGTAGGGAAACCAGGATATGGCAATGTTTTTATTATTGCTTTATTTGGTCTTTTATTAGACCAAACACGAATACTATCACCATTATCCTCAACATTACCACCAATTTCTAATATTTTAGCAGTTGTTGATTCTAAGTGTTTTGTAATACAATTTTTAATTAAAATATCACCTTTTGTAGCAACTGCAGCAAGCATAAATGTACCAGCTTCAATTTGGTCTGGAACAACAGAATATGTAGCATTACCTTTTAATTTTTGGACTCCATTTATTTTTATAACATCTGTACCAGCACCTCTAATATCTGCACCCATTGTATTTAAAAAGTTGGCAACATCAACAATATGAGGTTCTTTTGCAGCATTGTCAATAACAGTTGTCCCATTAGCTAATACTGCTGACAACATAACATTAATTGTAGCACCTACTGATACAATATCCATATAAATAGGGCAACCTTTTAATTTTTTTGCCTTTGCATATATTTTTCCTTTTTCAACTGTGACATTTGCTCCTAATAATTCAAAACCTTTAATGTGTTGGTCGATTGGTCTTGCACCTAGTTTACATCCACCAGGCATACCAACCTCAATTTCACCTTTTCTACTAAGCATAGCACCTATTATATAATAAGAAGCTCTAAATTTGCTTGTTAAGTCCAAAGGTGCTTTTGTTGTAGTAATATTTGATGTATCTATTGTTATGCTATGTGGATTATTCCATGTTATTTTTGCTCCTAATTTTTCTAATATTGTGCAAGATATTTTTATATCACTAATATTTGGTAAATTTTCTATTGTGCATACACCATCAATTAATAGAGTAGCTGGTAAAATTGCAACAGCAGCATTTTTTGCACCGCTAATTGACACTTCTCCTTTTAGTGGTGTGGGTCCTTTTACAACTAATTTTTCCAATTTATATACCCCCAATAAAATTTGTATAATTTTAAATCTGATATAATTTCAGATGTAATTATTTCTAACAATAAAAAAGAGTGTAATTATTTTACACTCCATTTATCATATAAACTATAACACAAACAAATTGAGATTGCAACTATTTTTTGGCAGTAATTAGACCTGTATTATTTAAAATTTCTAATATTTTAAATTTTAATTGAAAAGTTACACTATCTTCATTATCAGATATAATGGCATATTCTTCATCTGTTAAGCTATTTTCAAGTTCTTCTTTTGATTCTTCAGAAATAATTCCAGAAGAAGTATCAACAAAACATAATGGAGGAAACATTACGCACCACCAATTTTGACCTTTAGCTTCTCCGATTTCTACTTTTAAAGCATCATAATATCCAGCAGGAAGAGAAATATCACCATATTGTTTTGTAGGAAATTCAAAATTACCAATTTGAACTGTTACGGAATAATCAAAACCTTCTTCTTTTATAGTATTTTGAGCAATCTCTGTAAAATCTGAAATATGTTCATTAGCAATTGAAATTGCTTCTTCTTTTGAGGTGCAGTCTGCACATAATGTATTCATGTATTCTAATAGATTATCTCTAACAATATATTTTAAATTTTGATCAACCTCAGAGTCACTGTTTGCAATAACATGTAAACGGAAAACAGAATCAGCGATGTCATTTGAAATAGTGCTAGCATATGAGATAGCACAAATTGTTGTATAGGCAAAAAAGAGAAAAGCTAAAATAATTACCATTTTTACATTGGAATGATTACATAATTTTAAAAATTTTTTCATAAGTTACCTCCAATAAACTTTTTTTCTAAAATCTTCTTAAAATAAGTATTAACAAAAAAAGAAAAAATATACATTGTCGAAAAAAAACGATGACTTTATTTGAAATATGATTGACATATTTGTAATGAAATGGTAAAATTTACCAGTAAACAAAATCAGAAAGTTAAGGTTTCCGTATGGTTATATTAGTTTGAAAGGAATGTTTGTAATGAAAGATTTAACAAAAGAAAAGAGTTGTGCATTTTATGCAAGTGATTACCATTTTGAGATGATAAGCCTTCCATATATCAGCAAATATATGGATGAAAACAAAGAAGTTATAATCTTAACAGAAAATGATTTAAAAGATACAGTTACAACATTATTATCAAAAACAAATTTAGCAGAAGAAAAAAGAAAAAAAATATTAGCACTTGATTGGAGAGATGACGACTTATCAAAATTTAAAGAAATTAGTAAGAACAGTAAAAATGGTTCTAATATGGTTATTTTTATAAAAGGTAAAGAAAATTATATTGAAAATGTAAATAAAAATATAGAAAAGTGGGTGATGGAAAAGGAAAATATAAATGTAATAGACTGCTATGCTTTTTTTGAAATAGAAGAAAAAATAGATGAAGTTGCAAAAAAATATAAAAAAGTATTAGGGACTACTAGATTATAGTTACTACCATATTAACTCCAGACATTAAAAATTATTTATGAAATTTTACTTCATAATAATTGACTTAAACGAAATTATGGTATAATATAGGTGTGATTTTATTTTTTTAGAAAGGATGAAACTTATGAATACACAATTAGAAGAACTAAAAGATATGTTAAAAAAATATGGTCAAGAACATTTATTAAATCACTATGATCAACTAGAAGCAAATAAAAAAGAAATATTATTAAAACAAATTCAAGATATTGATTTTGAACTTATGGAAAAGTTATATGATAGTACAAAAGAAAAAAAATCAAATTCAAATGATAAAATTACACCAATAGAATATTTAGATAAATTCAAATTAAATGATGAATATAAATATTATGAAAACATAGGGAAAAAAGCAATTAAAGAAGGTAAATTAGCAGCTATTACAATGGCAGGAGGACAAGGGACAAGACTAGGGCATAATGGACCAAAAGGAACATTTGATATTGGTTTAGACTCTCATAAATCTTTATTTGAATTATTAGCAGATAGTTTAAAAGAAGAAGGAAAAAAATATGATGTAATTATTCCTTGGTTTATTATGACAAGTGAAGAAAACAACAAAGAAACAATTGAATTTTTTGAAAAACATAGATTTTTTGGTTATAAAAAAGATAAAAATATATTTTTCTTTAAACAAGGTGAACTTCCAATGATGGACACAGAAGGAAAAATTTTACTAGAAGAAAATGGACTTATTAAATTAGCAGCAGATGGACATGGAGGTATTTATGAGTCACTTGTTAAAACAAAAATGACAAAAAAAATGAGAGATTTAGGTATTGAATGGGTATTTATTGGTGGAGTTGATAATTGTTTAGTAAAAATGGTAGATCCTGTTTTAATGGGAGTTGCCATTGATAAAAAAGTAACAGTAGCATGTAAATCTGTTGTAAAAGCTAATCCTCACGAAAAAGTAGGAGTTTTTTGTAGAAGAAATGGAAGACCAAATGTTATTGAATATTCAGAAATTACAGATGAGATGGCAGAGGCAACAGACGAAAATGGTGAATTATTATATGGTGAATCACATATTTTATGTAACTTATTTAGCATTGATGCAATTGAAAGAATGGGTGGAGAACCATTACCATATCATGTTGCCTTTAAAAAAGCAACATATATGGACAAAGATGGTAACATAATTAATCCAGATTCTCCAAATGCATATAAGTTTGAAGCATTTTTGTTTGATGCTTTTGGAGAAGTGGATGACATGGCTGTTTTAAGAGTAAAAAGAGAAGAAGAATTTGCACCTGTTAAAAATAGTGATGAAAAAGGTGTAGATTGCCCATCAACAGCTAGAGAATTGTATAAGAAATTTTATCATTTAGATTAAAATATGTTGATTTTGGGACGGGGAAAATAAGTGTTTTTTCCCGTCCCAAAATTAGTTTTATTGAGCAAAAAATTTATAAAAAAAGCTTTTTTTATTATCTTATTTATGATACGATAACTAGAGAAAAAATAATATAAGGAGGTTATAATATGCATTATTTAGAAGAGTACAAAAAATGGTGCGAAAGCCCAGAGTTTGATGAAGAAACAAAACAAGAATTATTAAAAATAAAAAGTAACGAAAAAGAAATAGAGGATAGATTTTATAAAGAATTAGAATTTGGAACAGCAGGGCTTAGAGGAATTATTGGAGCAGGAATAAACAGAATGAACAAGTATACAGTAGGTAAAGCAACACAAGGATTTGCAAATTATATATTAGAACAAGGAACAGAAAGTAAAGGAGTAGCCATTAGCTATGATTCTAGAAAAATGTCAAAAGAATTTAGTATGCAAACAGCATTAATTTTGTGTGCTAATGGAATCAAGACATATTTGTTTGAAAGTTTAAGACCAGTTCCTGAATTATCTTTTGCTATAAGAGAACTAAAATGTACAGCTGGCATTATGATAACTGCAAGTCATAATCCACCAAAATATAATGGTTATAAAGTATATTGGGATGACGGAGCACAAATTGTATCACCAAGAGATAAAGATATTATTGCAAAAGTAAGGGCAGTAGAAAATTTTTCTGAAATTAAAGAAATTTCAGAAGAAGAAGCAAAGGCTAAAGGATTGTTAAATTTTGTAGGAAAAGAAATGGATGATAAATATATTGAAAAATTGAAAAGCTTAGTATTAAATCCAGAAATTGTGAAAGAACAAGGTAAAAAATTAAAAGTAGTTTATACACCATTACATGGAACAGGAAATATGATTGCAGAAAGATTGCTAAAAGAAATTGGTATTGAAAATTTATATGTTGTACCAGAACAAAAAGAGCCAGATGGAAACTTCCCAACAGTAGATTATCCAAATCCGGAAGATCCAAAAGCGTTCAAATTAGCATTAGACTTAGCAAAAAAAGTAGATGCAGATGTTGTATTAGCAACTGATCCAGATGCAGATAGATTAGGTGTTTTTGCTAAAGATAGTAAAACAGGGGAGTATAAAAATTATACAGGAAACATGTCAGCATTATTAATTGCAGAATATAGAATATCTCAAATGAAAGAAAAAGGTACTTTACCAGCAAATGGAATCTTTATAACAACAGTTGTATCTTCTGAATTAGCAAAAGCAATTGCTAAAAATTATAACTTAGAATGTATAGAAGTATTAACAGGTTTTAAAAATATTGGTGCTATCATGAGAAAAGCAGAAGAAAATCATGACAAAGAATATGTTTTTGGCTTTGAAGAAAGTTATGGTTGCTTAATTGGGGATTATGCAAGAGATAAAGATGGAATTTCGGCAGTTATGGCCCTTTGTGAAGCAGCTTGCTATTATAAGTCAAAAGGAATGACTTTATGGGATCAAATGATAGCTATTTACGAAAAGTATGGTTATTATAAAGAAACACAAGTATCTATTGTTAGAGAAGGTGCAGAAGGTGCAGAAGAAATTAAACGAATGATGACAAATACGCGTAATAAAAATATTGAAAAAATCGGGAATTATAAAGTTTTAACATTTAAAGATATTGAAAAAGATTATGTAAAAGATATGATGACAGGGGAAGAGTATAAAAGTGGTCTTCCAAAATCAAATGTTTTATATTATGAATTAGAAAATAATAATTGGTGTTGTGTAAGACCATCTGGAACAGAACCTAAAATTAAGTTATATATGGGGGTAAAAGGTAAAACTGATGAAGATGCAACAACAAAATTGGAAGATTTAAAACAAGCAATGTTAAATGTAGTTAGTTAATGAAACATCAGGGACGGATTAAATTGTTCCATGTTGCAATGGATATCGTAATGAGGAAGTTTCATTTTTGTCGCAATGGGCATGTCGCAAGGGGAAGTTTCATTTTTGTCGCGATGGGGACGTTTCTTTTTGAGACATTTTTGTATTGCAAAAATGTCTCAAAAAGAAACGTCCCCATCGCGACAAAAATGAAACTTCCCCTTGCGACATGCCCATTGCGACAAAAATGAAATACTAATTTAATTTCCAATCATCTAAATTTCTTTGAATAGCACCAAAAAGATTTGCTCTTACCATAGGGATTGTTTTAGATAAAGTATATATTAAGTTTTTCATATCTTCTCTTTTTGAGGTGCCATCCATTGGACAAACTTTTGGCATAACCTCTATATTGTTTTTTCTAACAAAACGCCTAATTTCTTTTTCCGGTGTATATATAAGAGGTCTAATTAAAGTGATTTTCGATCTATCCATATAGCTTTTAGGTGAAAATGTATTAATACTTCCAGTATATAATAAATTTAAAAGAAATGTTTCTAGTACATCATCTTGATTGTGGCCAAGTGCAATTTTGTTACAACCTTCTCGAATAGCCACAGAATTAATAACACCTCTGCGTAGATTAGCACACAAAGAACATGGATTTTTTTCTTTTCTTATATCAAAAACAATTTCCTTTGCATTGCTATTTTCAATAAATAATGGAACTTTTAGTTCATCACATATTTTTTGTAAAAGACTAATATCGAAAAATTCGAATCCAGGGTTTATACTAATTGCAATTATGTCAAATTTTTTAGGATAAAATATTTGTAGATTTTTAAATGCTTTTAACATAGTAATTGAATCCTTACCACCAGAAAGACAAATGGCAATTTTATCGCCTTCATCTATCATGTGATATTCTTCTATTGCTTTTCGCATATGGCTTAATATTCTTTGCATAATGTTCTCCTTTTTTTAATTTTAAAGATATCTTTATTGTATAATATTTTAATCTTATGAGTTTTTTACTTACACAATAAAGTTAGGTTTCTTATATATTATAACAGATTTTGTCAAGTGAATTGTAAGGTTAAGTTTCAATATCTTGAATTGATGTTTAAATTAAAATACTGAATAAATCATTTGCCAATATTTTACGACTAATATGAAAAAACTATTAATGTTTAAAATATATTTTTATCTAGTAATTTTTAAAACTCAGTTGTAAAAAAAATGTAATGAAAAAGTAATATTTCAAGAAAAATATACAAAGTTTAAAATTCCGTAAAAAATAAGACAAAAATAGAGAACCTACCTAACAAAATTATCAG
>CAYVCM010000058.1:0-10706 GCA_964449925.1 uncultured Clostridium sp. | reverse complement strand
CATACAAAAGAGATTTAAAGCAATTTAGAAAATATCTAGAAGATAATGGAATTCATTATAATAGAGTAAAAGAAGAAGATATGAAAAATTATATTAATGAATTACAAGAAGAAGGAAAAAAACCATCAAGCATTTCTAGATGTATTGCATCAATTAGATCTTTTTATCAATTTGTATTGAAAAATAAAAAGGTAAAAGTAGATCCAACAGCAAATATTCAATCTCCAAAAATAGAAAAAAGGACACCAAATGTATTAACTTCAAAAGAAGTAGAACTATTATTAAAACAACCAGATACAGTTGATTTAAAAGGAGTAAGAGATAAGGCAATGTTAGAATTTGCCTATGCAACAGGAATGAGAGTTACAGAAATTATTTCTTTAGACATTGATGATGTTAATCTAGAAGAAGCATATGTTATTTGTAAAAATGGAAATAAACAAAGAATTATTCCTTTAGGGTCAATGTGTTTAAAAGCTTTAAAAGAATATATTGAAGAAGCAAGAGATATATTAATAAAAAGTGAAGAAGAAAAAGCACTATTTGTTAATGTGAATGGTGGAAGACTTACTAGACAAGGTTTCTGGAAAATCATAAAATATTATAAAGAGCAAGCACATATTACAAAAGACATTACACCACATGTATTAAGACACTCATTTGCTACACATTTAATACAAAATGGTGCAGATTTAAAAGCAATACAAACAATGCTTGGTCATTCAGACATTTCATCTACACAAGTTTATATGCAATTTCAAGATGAAGGATTAAGAGATGTCTATAAAAAAGCACATCCAAGAGCATAATAAGAAAAGCATGTGTTGGCGAAACTAAAAGTTTCATATTGTTTTATATACAATAAAAAACAGCTATAATAAGTAGCTGCTTTTTTTATATTGCAATAAAAGTATTGAAAATAATAATGTTTTATGATATATTATTAACATAATTATTTTTTGAAAATTTTTATTCAAACTTTATTTCTAAAAAATCCAAAATTAGAATGTGAAAAAGAAAATATAATCTTGACAGAAATTTTAGAGTTACATATAATAGAGGTGCGAGAGAATATAAAAATACTAGTAATATAAATTATTTAGAGGTGAAATATGAAATCTAATATTTTTAAATATATATTTATAATATTTGTTATTATTATTGTTATTATTGCATTTTTTGTCATTAAAAGTAATGAAAATGAGCAAGAAACAGAAGAAGAAACAACAAGTACAGAAGAAGAAATAGTAAGAGAAATAAGATTAGGAATTGCAGAATTTGATACATTAAATCCATTAGAAACAAACAACAAAAATGTACAAGATATTACTAAATTAATCTACGAACCATTAATAGATATATCTTCAGATTATCAAGCAACACCAGCATTAGCAACAGAATGGGCAAAACAAGATGATACAACATATATCATAAAATTGAGAGAAAATGTAAGATGGTCAAATGGGGACAGATTTACTTCAGAAGATGTTCAATTTACTTATGACAAGTTAAAAGAAAATACTTCTATATATTCAAGTAATTTAGATCATGTTACTATGTTAGAAATTGTAGATGATTATACAGTAAAAATATATTTAGATGAAGAAGTTCCATTTTTTGAATATTATTTGACATTTCCAATATTACCAAAAACATTTTATGATACACAAGATTATAATGATACCAGTGTTATTCCTGTTGGTACAGGAAAATATGTTGTTGAAAGTGTTGAAGAAAATTATATTACTCTTACACAAAATAGTAATTGGTGGGACAGAGATACAGAACTTACATTAGAAGAAATTACAGTTAATCTTTATGATACAGTTGGAGAATTATATAATGCATTTAAATTAGGAAATATAGACATGGTTAGTACAGACAATACAAATTTGGAAGACTATATAGGAACTATGGGATATAGCACAAAAGACATAAAAGGAAGAGAACATGATTTCTTGGTTTTAAATATGGAAAATACTTTATTATCAAATCAAGAAGTAAGAAGAGCTATATCATATTCAATAGATAGAGATAATATTGTATCAAGTGTTTTCCAAAATAACTATTATACAGCAACTTTTCCACTAGATTATGGTTCATGGGTATATCAGACACAAGATACTAGCTCTGGATATAATCCAGATCAAGCCACTCAACTCTTAACAGAAAATGGATGGACATATAAAAGTAGCTATTGGCAAAAAACTATAAATAGTAAGACACAAAGAATTGAACTAAATTTAGTAGTAAAAGCATCTGATAGTACACAGATTTCTGTAGCTGAAAACATACAAAGTCAGTTAGCGAGTCAAGGAATTATTATAAATATTCAACAATATTCTGATGAGCAATATAATACAGCAATTCAAAACAAATCATATGATATGATTTTATGTAGTATGAATTTATCACCAAATCCAGATATGTCTTTATTCTTTGGAGAAGATAATCTAGCAAATTATACAAATGAGGAAGTTACTAGTTTAATGGAAGAAATAAATAATACAACTGACGAAGAAACTATAATAAATAATTACACAAGACTTGCAGAAATTTATAAAACAGATATACCATATATTAGTTTATATACAAACAAATATACAGTAGCATATAATACAGAATTGGTAGGAGAAATTAATTCTACATGGTTTAATCCATATTGTGGAATTGAAACATGGTATAAATAAAAATAAAAAAATTAGAAAGAAGTATTGACAAAACAAATATTTGATATATAATAACAGTATCAAACAAAAGTTCAAATAAATAAGGAGGATAATTATGAGTGAAAACGCAGAAAAAAAGAAAGCATTAGAAGTAGCAATGAGTCAAATAGAAAAACAATTTGGCAAAGGTTCTGTTATGAAATTAGGGGAATTTAAAGCAATGGAAATAGAAGCAATTCCAACAGGTGCTTTAAGCTTAGACATTGCATTAGGAATAGGAGGAGTACCTAGAGGAAGAATTATAGAAATATTTGGACCAGAATCTTCAGGAAAAACAACATTAGCATTACATATTATTGCAGAAGCACAAAAAGAAGGAGGAGAAGCAGCATTTATTGATGCAGAACATGCATTAGATCCTGTATATGCAAAAAAATTAGGTGTGGATATAGATAATTTAATTGTATCTCAACCAGATACAGGGGAACAAGCATTAGAAATTACAGAAAGTTTAGTAAGAAGTGGTGCATTAGATGTCATTGTTGTAGACTCTGTTGCAGCACTAGTTCCAAAAGCAGAAATTGATGGTGATATGGGTGATTCTCACATGGGATTACAAGCAAGACTTATGTCACAAGCATTAAGAAAACTAGCAGGAGCTATAAATAAATCAAAAACAGTATTAATTTTTATAAACCAACTAAGAGAAAAAATAGGTGTTATGTTTGGAAATCCAGAAACAACAACAGGAGGTAGAGCATTAAAATTTTATGCATCTGTTAGAATGGACATTAGAAGAGTAGAGAACATTAAGCAAGATGGAGAAGTAAAAGGAAATAGAGTAAGAGTTAAAGTAATAAAAAATAAAGTAGCTCCACCATTTAGAGAAGCAGAATTTGATATTGTTTATGGAGAAGGTATTTCAAAAGTAGGAAATGTTTTAGATATGGCAGTTAATTTAGACATAGTAGAAAAAGCAGGTTCATGGTTTAGCTATAATGGAGAAAGAATTGGACAAGGAAGAGAAAATGTAAAAAAATATTTAAAAGAAAATCCAAAAATGTTAGAAGAAATTGAAGGAAAAGTTAGACAAGACTTTGAAAAAGTTTTCGAAGAAAGTTTAGGTGAAGAAATTCCAGAAATAGATATGGAAGATGATGAATAATAATCTGGAGGAATATAATGGAAGAAAAATATAGAACTTTATCAGCAGTAATGTTGATGTTAATTAGAGAAAATAATGGTAAAGAAGAAATTTTATTGCAAAAAAGAAAAAATACAGGATATATGGATGGATATTGGGATTATTCAGCAAGTGGTCATGTAGAAAATATGGAAAGTATGAAGATGGCAATACAAAGAGAGGCAAAAGAAGAAATATGTATAGATATTGATATAAATGATTTAGAATTTATAACATTAATTCATAAAATAAGTAATACAGATATCATTTATTATAATGGTTATTTTAAGGCAACAAAGTGGAGTGGAGAACCTAAGATAGGAGAACCTGATAAAAATGAGGAAATAAAATGGTTTGATATTAATAACCTTCCAGATAATCTTGTAGATGATAGAAAATTAGCAATTAAAAATTATTTACAAAAGATACCATATAGTGAATTTGGCTGGAAATAAAAAATAATTATAATATTTATAACAATTTGAGCGATAATTTCTAGTAAATGATATGAAAAATAATAAACAAAGGAGTTCATATGTATACAATAGAAGAATTTGATAAAGAAAAAACAAAAGTATTAAAATATGTATTATATAAGAAAAGAACAGAAAATGAAATAAGAAGAAAATTCAAAAAAGAAATAGAAGAAAATTTACTAGAAGATATTATTGCCTATTTAAAAGAAGCAAAATATATAGATGACAACGAATATATTAGAAAAACAATTAATAATTATATAGCTTTAAAAAATTTATCAATTCACGAAATAGAATATAAGTTATATAGCAAAGGAATAAAAAAAGAAGACATAGAAGATTATATTTATGAAAATATAGAAGAATTAAATCAATATGAAATAAAATCAGCTAAAAATATTGCAAGTAAAAAAGAAACATCATTAGAAAAGGAAGAAATAAAGCAATATCTTATAAAAAAAGGGTATAAAAATGAAAATGTAAATATAGCATTAGAAGATATACTATAAAAAGAGGAGAAAGACATGTCAATATTAACACTAGAAACAAAAAAATATGCCATAAAAATAGAAAATTTTGAAGGTCCTTTAGATTTGTTATGCCACTTAATAGAAAAAAACAAAATGAATATTTCTGATATTAATCTAAATGAAATAACAGATCAATATATACAATATTTAAAAGAAATGGAAAGAATGAATTTAGAAATTGCAAGCGAATTTGTAGTTATGGCATCTACTTTACTATATTTAAAATCTAAAAAATTACTTCCAAAACAAGAAGAGGAAGAGGAAGAATTGACAGAAGAAGAATTAATTAGAAGAATTATAGAATATAAAAAATTCAAAGAAATTAGTAAAATACTAAAACAAAATTATGTCAATAATGGAAATCGATATTATAAAACACAAGAAAATATTAAACTTCCAAAACAAAAATTAGAAAAAGATTATGATAATACAGTTATTCCAAAAATATATAATAAATTAATAGAAAGAAATCGTGTAAAAATAAATCAAAACGCAAAAAATATTGAAAAAATAGCATTAGTAGACAATTATACAGTTGCTAGTAAAGTAAAAGAAATGTTTAGAGTATTAGTAAAGCAGAAACGATTTGTATTTAATAAATTATTTTCTATTAATAAACATAATAGAAAAGAAGTTGTAACAGCATTTAGTGGTTTGCTAGAAATGTCAAGAAGGAAGAAAGTAGAAACAACACAAGAAGAATTATTTGGAGATATTACAGTTGAGAAGACAAAAAAAGCATAAAAAATATAAAAGAATCATGTGTAAAAGACTTATACTTATTATGCATGATTTTTTATTATATAGGAAAAATCGACTTTTATTTTGACCGCATATAAGATTTTTCCGTATACAACAAGGTTAAGCATCCTATATTTGTGCAATAATTGCAAAGCAATTTTGCACATGTGTGCATCGAAATCTTTGATTTCGCTAGCGCACGCTTTTCTTATTTGTTGACAAATGTTTTAAATTTATATGATTTGATTTGAGTGGTGCTCAAAAGATATTAAATTTGTTGCCGATGTAATGACAATAATTTTGTTCTCTTATGACAAAAAAATAAAATGTAGTAATAGCACCAATAAGAAATTCAATAATACTACAAATTTTTTTATAAAAGTTTGTTTCACATCATTGACACATATACAGTCAATATTATGTATTATTTACTGAAGAAGAAACTAAAACTTTGAACAGATGTAAAGAAATCGCTAAAATGGAAATGGAAGAAATAAAAGAATTAGTAGCAAAAGAAGAAAAAACTTTCATTTAATTTTTCAAATACTGCTCTTGCCGTTTTTTCTGTGGCTATTTCTACTGGTTTAAATAATAGATTTGCTTATCAAAGATATAAATTAAAAGAGATACTACTACAATATTAAGAATAGTAGTATCTTCTTTTATTTGGTAATTAAAATCCATTATTTTTTTAAATTGCAAAAAATTTGCAATTAGCGAATTAGCGCTTATGATACATATCTACTCTAGAGGGTAGTTTTTTAGCCATTTTTGCAGTTTCTTCATTAAATAAAAGGATAGGTTTTATATTAAATGATTTGGCAATGAAATCAATATTTTTGCAAGTTAAATTAGCATTACCAGTTTCAATAACACTAATATAAGCCATTTTAAATTTAGTTTTATTTGCATATTGTTCTTGGGTTAAATTATTTTGATATCTATACCATTTTGTATTAAGTCCGACTAATTCCATTGAAGTCATTATATATCCCTCCTTTTAATTATATTTCTTAATAATTCAAAAATTATTCATATATAAATTATAAAGTTAAAATATAAATAACTTAACACCACTAAAAATTATTAAGATATATCTAAATAAAAATGAAAAAACTATTGAAAAAAATTATTATTTGTTATAATTAAAGCGATATAAAACAAAGGAGTAATTTATGAGTAGTGAAAGAATACAAATGTCACCAGAGCAAGCTCAAAGAATTTCAAATATGTTACAAAGTCAAGGTATTCCACAATCAGAAATTGACCAAATTATAAATGGGGAATATGAAACATACAGTACGGAATATGATATAGAAAGCAGCCATGGTGGTTTGAAAAAGTATGGAGATGTTTTGGAAAAAATATCAGATGGATATACAATGGATGAATTACAAACAGAAGGAATATCAACGAAAAAAATACAAGAATTTCAAGATATGTTACAAGAAAGAAATTTAACCGTTGATGGTGCAAAATCAATCTATCAATATTCTGTTGAAAGTAATATGATTCTTGGAATAAAAAGAGGAGTAACGAGAGATACAATTAAAGAACAAATTATACAAGATTTAGAGAGCTCATTACAAACAAGGGGTGTGCCACAAGCAGATATTGAAACTATGAAGAAGTTCATAAAAGATACTGACTATCAAGAAACATTACATAGTAATTATGATAGAGCTAATGAATATATGGAACAAATGGGAATACAGGCAAAAGCACGAGTGAGTGTTAGAAGTGCAATGCAATCAATGAATAGATGTGTACATATAGATGAAACGATTAGTTCTTTAGATGAAGGACTAGGTAAAAGTAATTTGCCTAAATCAATGAAATTATATAGAGCAATAAAAAGTAGTTATTTAGAGAAAGCATTACCAGAAGATGCAGATATAAGCAGTTTAGTTGGAAAAACAATAAGTAACAATGGGCAAACAAGCACATCTCCATTATATGATTCATCATTTGCAAAATATGATGATTATGATACTGTTTTCGAGATTTATGCACCAGAAGGAAGTAGAGGCTCTTATATTACAGAATTATCAGCTTATGATAATGCAGAGCAAGAAGTATTATTAAATCCAAATGACTTATATATAACTAATGTCCAAAAAGGTGTAATTGATAAAAATGGGAAAACAAAAAATGTATTACAAGCATTAGCATTAAGTAAAGATAGAAAGTGTTACAAAGAAATAGAACAATTAAAAGGAAAAAATAAAGAGCAAAGTGGTATTGCTAAACAAAATATCCAAAGTGAGCCAAATACAGAATTTTCAAATAATTTACCGACAAAACAAAATAGATTTTCAAAATTTTTTAGTCAAGTTAGAGCAAGATTTGCTAGGCAAAAAACACAGGAACATCGAGAGCATAGAGAACAAGAAAGCTATTCACCACAGATAAAACAAGACGAAGGAAAAGTGCAAGAGAAAAAATCGTGGGAACTAGAGCCAGAGGAAAAAACTAGAATACAAAAAGAAACTGCTAAAATAGCACAAAAACATAGAGAACAACAAGAACAGCAAAAGCAAGTGAAAAATCAAGAATTACAACAAGTACAAGCTAATAAGCAAGGAGGTGAATATCAGCAAGAAAATACCGAGCAATTAAATCAAGGGCAAGTACCAATACAACAACAGCAACCTATGATGGATATGGGTGGAATGGAATTATAAAAATATCTAAGGAGGGAATTTTATGTTATATAAAGAAAGATTACAAAAATTAGTTGGAAATGGAGATCCATTTTGGATTGATGCAATAGACCACTTTATAGAAGCTACATACGAAAATAAAGAACAAGGAATTAGTGATTTAGAAGAACTAGCTAAAGATAGGACTAGATTTAATAACTTTACAAAACAAATAATTCAAAGAAAAGATGATTTAAAAACTGTAAAAGCTGAATTTTTAGAAGATATAAAAAATAATTATATAAAAAATATAAATAACATATCTGAAAAAACTGTTGAAAAAATACAGAAATTAGATGATAATGCAATAGCTTCAATGACAACATTATTAGATGTAAATAAATATGATTCAAAGACAATGTTTGATATTTACAATATTACTGTTGAAAAATTAAAAGAAGTAGGGTTATATTTAGATTTTGGACAATATAAAAATCGAACGGTAGGTTTGCCATTTAATATACCTTTTAAAAAGGGATATATAAAGCACATTATAATTAAAGAGAGGTTCTATAATGGTAAGTATAGTAAAGGAAGTATTTTTTCAAAAATTATTGATTTTACATTGATAGGAAATAAAGCTGTTATCAAAACATATCTGAAATTCTGTATTGATGAAAAAATCAAAGACCATGCAACATTAGAATCCTCAATACCATTTATTATGTCAGAAGAAGAAATTTTAAAATTAAATGAAATTTTAAATATAGTTAAAAGTAATTATCAAGAAAAAGATGCAAGAAAAGAAACTTTTAACCCAGAGCAGTTAGAATATACAGATATAAGTATAAATGATGTTAATTATTCTATTAAATCAGATATTAGATCATATGATGAGAATTTATCAAAACTAAGAGATCTAATAAGATGTGGTTACTCAGAAAAGGCTATTTCTAATGCTTATGATTACTTAACTAAATAAATTGAAAAAATATATAAACAAGAGCAATATAGGTGCTAGATATACTGCTCTTGTTTAGTGTTATTTATTTTCTTTAATCCATTCATAAACCTCATTTTCAGTATGCATGGTTTTTTATTGTATAGGAAAAATTGACTTTCATCTTGACACTATATAAAATTTTTTCGTATACAACAAGGTTAAGCATCCTATTTGTTGACAAATTCTAAGGAGGAGCGCAGGAGGAAAATCAGAGATATTGCCAAAAAATTGCCCTTTAGAGGATTTAACAGAAAGATAGATATACTGATAGAAACAGATATTCAGTATAAAGATTTGGCGGAATATCTAGAAAAATCTGGACTTGTCTATGAATTAAGACAAAATGACATATGGATATGGCATTTTTATTACAACGATTTTTTTAAACTTGTAGGATTGGATTTGAGCGGTCATCAAAAGATATTAAATTTGTTACCGATGTAATGACAATTTTTATCATTACTGTTTAAATTACAAAAAAATGGAAAAACTAATTACAGAACTAAAAAGCAAGGTGATGTAATTGGTTTTTCTTTTTATTATTTTAGTAATTTTAATAATAGAAATATTTATTTTAACTACCAAAATAGACATTCAAATTATAAATTTAATAATTAATTCCAAAACAAAAAAACATATAGATGATAAATATCAATTTATTATAAAATTGAAAATCTTTGGAAATATACCAATTTTAAGGATTACAATAAACAAGAACAAGCTAAGAAAAATTCAACAATCAAAGAAAATAAATGAAAAAATAAAGAAAATAGAAATCGATATTTTAGAAAATAAAAATAAATTTGATAAGCAAATTTTTATGAACATGAAAGAATTTAGTAAATGCATTTATATTAATAAATTAAAATTAGAAGTTGAATTAGGTACAGAAAATGCCTTTTTAACTTCTATATTAGTTGCTACTTTATCAAGTATATTATCAATTATTTTTTCTCAAAATCAAGCTAAAGAAGAAAATATTATGTATGCAATAAAACCAATTTATAAAAATGAAAATTCTATAAAAATTGAATTTTCTGGTATATTTCAAATAAAACTGATACATATTATAAATACCATATATGTATTAAATAAAAAAGGAGGAAAGAAAAAATATGAGCGAACATCCAATAGAAGGTCTTATGACTACAGCTATGAATAGTATTCAAGATATGATAGATGTCAATACCATTATAGGAGAACCAATTGAAACATCTAACAATATTGCTATTATTCCTATATCAAAAGTATCATTTGGATTTGCAGCAGGTGGAAGTGAATTTAAAGGAGAAACTGTTGATGAATACAGAAAAAAAGAAAAGGAAGAAGAGGTGCAATACAGATTACCATTTGGTGGTGGTTCAGGTGCAGGCGTTACCATTAATCCAATTGCATTTTTAGTTATTCAAGGCGAAAATGTAAAACTGATGCCTGTTAATTATAGTTCATCAATAGACAAGCT
>CAYVCM010000057.1:0-10909 GCA_964449925.1 uncultured Clostridium sp. | reverse complement strand
TGGAACAGGAGATTATACAAAGGAAAAATATGAAAGTGATGAAGAATTAACAATAGAAGATTTTGAAAAATTTTTAGCAGAAAACAACTAATTAAATATAAATCAAAACTATTCTCAAAAAGAGAGTAGTTTTTTATATACAATATAAAACAAAAAAGTTCTAACTCAAAAAATATAAGAATACAATTAAACAAAAGTATTTCCATAAAGGAGTTAGAACTATATGAAAAGTGTGTCAATCGAAGAACGTGCAATAGAACTTGCACATTATATAATAGATTCAAAAGATACAGTAAGAGGTGCAGCAAAAAAATTTGGTGTTAGTAAAAGTACAGTACACAAAGATGTATCAGAGCGATTAAAAAAAATAAATCCAAGTTTAGCAAATGAAGTAAGAAAAATTTTGGATGAAAACAAAGCAGAAAGACACATAAGAGGAGGAATGGCAACAAAGTTAAAATACAGTACTCTAAACAAAAATAAATCATAAAGTTGACAAAAACTGGGAAACATGCTAGAATAATGTCATATTTAAGAGTTTACATAGAGCCTATGGCTTGAGCTGTAAAGGGTAGAGAGAATAGATAACTACCTACACTTGTAAAGTAAGATAAAAAGTCTTGCAAAGGAGTCTTAAAAGAGTCTTTTGCAAGGCTTTTTAAAATATATAATATAAAAATAAAAGGAGGGGGTCATAATGCCAAAATTCATACAAATTATTGGACCACAAGCAGTAGGTAAAATGACAGTAGGTCAAGAATTAGCTAAAATAACAGAATACAAATTACTTTATAATCACATGACAATAGAAATGGTTAGACTAATATTTGATTATAACAAAGAAGCTTATAGAAGGATGAATAGTATTATTAGATATGAAATTTTTAAGGAATTTGCAAAAAGCGATCAAAAAGGAATTATATTTACAGGATGTTTTGATTTTGGAAATGATTTTAAAGAAGAAAAGGAAGAAACTGATAAATGGATAGCATTATTTGAAGAAAGTTATACGATTGAATTAGAAACAACTTTAGAAGAAAGATTACGCAGGAACAAGACAGAAAATCGTTTAAAACATAAAGAATCCAAAAGAGATTTAAAATGGAGTGAAGAAGAGTTATTAAAATCTCTTGAAAAACATAGATTAAATTCCTTACCAGGAGAGGGAGAAAAAATATTTGAAAATTACATGAAGATTGACAACACAAATATACCTGAAAAAGAAGTTGCAAAAATGATAAAAGAAAAATTTGATTTATAGGAGGAAATTTAATATGAAATATTTTAAAAAATTAATAGGAGAAAGAATCTATTTATCACCAAAAAATACTGAGGAAGCAGAGAAATTCACAGAATGGATGAATGACTTTCAAGTTACAGATTATACAGGTAGAAGTGCATACATAACAACACTAGAAGGTGAGAAAAAATACTTTGAAGATAATATTGATAAAAACTATAATTTTTTCATTGTAACATTAGATAATGACAAATTAATTGGAACAGTAGGATTAGAAAATTATGATGGTATTAATAGAATAGCAACACTTGGAATCTTTATAGGAGATAAAGATTATAGAAGCAAAGGATATGGAACAGAAGCAATTAGACTTATACTAGACTATGGATTTAACTATTTGAATTTAAATAATATTAAACTGGATTTAATGAGTTTTAATGAAAGAGCTTTAAAATGTTATCAAAAATGTGGATTTAAGGAGTATGGAAGAAGAAGAAAATGTAGATTTATTAATGGAAAGTATTATGATAGTATAGAGATGGATATATTAGCAGATGAATTTACAGAAAGTTATATAAAAAATAAAAATCAATAGACATATTGAATAAAAAATTAAATATCACCAATTTACAAAAAACGACATAAAATATAATAGCTTAATATTTAAGGTGGTATTTAATATGGAAAAAACAAAATATACAATAACAGGAAAAATTCTACACTTAGATGGAGACAAAAAATATAGTGAAAAATCTTATCAATATTATAAAAAATTGGGATTAAATGCAATCGTAAAAAACATACCAGAATATAAACAGCCACAAATTGTATATACATTACTAAAAAAATATGAACCAGATATATTAGTAATAACAGGTCATGATGAAATGATAAAAAAAAACTCAAAATATGATGATTTATATAATTATAGAAATTCAAAATATTTTATACAAACAGTCAAAGAAGCAAGAAGATATGACAGAGAAACTAATAAAAAATTAGTTATATTTGCAGGTGCTTGCCAAAGTTATTTTGAAGCACTAATTTCAGCAGGAGCTAACTTTGCATCTTCGCCAGGAAGAATTTTAATAGATTTTATTGAACCAATTATTGTAGCAGAAAAAATAGCAGTTACAGAAAGATATAAGTATATTACTATTGAAGATATAGAAAATGAACTAAAAAATGGAAAAAAAGGTATTAGTGGAATAGGTGCAAATGGAAAAATGTATAGAGTAATGCAATAAAGCAAAACAGCAAGGTTGAAATATAATTGTAACACAACTGTAACACAAAAGTAACATTAGCACAAAAAACTTGTAAAACACTTGCAAATCAGTCATTTGAAGGCGTTGGCGACTGTATACATTTTTTGACATTTTATCCTAAAAATGCTATAATCAACCTATCTTAAGGGAGTAGGTGATAGCATGATTTGTAAAAGTGACATAGCAAATCTAAAAACTGATATCTTAGATAAAGTGGGGCAAAAGATAATTGTCAAAGGATCTTTAGGAAGAAGTAAAGCCTTTGAAAAAGAAGCTACAATAGAAAAAGTATATCCAAATATTTTTGTAGTAAAATATGAGGAAAATAATAGAAATGTAACATATAGTTATACAGATGTATTGACAAGAACAGTAGAGGTTGAAGTATTTGATGGAGATTCATATAGTCCATTAATACCGCCACCAGTTAACTTAAAAAAGAAAAAATCAAATGAAGTTTAAAAAAGAAGAAATTGGGTATTTCCAATTTCTTTTTTTGCAAAGTGTTATAAATCATTACATACCTTCATATATATAAAATAAAGAATTTATAAGGAGGTAAAAAATGATTATTAATACAATAAAAGAAAATTTACGTATAAATAAGAAAGTAGCTACAAGAAAAGAAATTATATTTGTAGAAGGAGATGTTATTGTTCCAGATACTAAACCAGATATTTTAAACATAATTTGTACAAGTGGGGTAGTATGTATTTATAAAAAAGAAATTATAGATGATAAAATAAAAATAGAAGGTAGTGTAGATACATATATCATGTATATGACAGACGATGCTAATGAAAGAACAAGAGGCATTCATACGGTTTTAGATTTATCAGAAGTAATAAATATTCCTAATATAACAAGTGAAATGGAAAGTTGTGTAAGTGCTAATATAAAAGAAATAGAAACAAAAGTAATTAACGAAAGAAAAGTTTCTATCAAAGCAACAGTTGAACTAAATATAGAGATTTCTTCAGAAGAAGAGATTGCATTTGTAAATGATTTAGAAAATAAAGACGAAATAAAAATATTACAGGAGGAATTATCAGTAAATTCACTAGTAGGAAGTGGAGATACAAAAATTTATGTAAAAGACAATATATCTATAGATAACATTGATAATTTAGCAGAAATATTAAAGGTAAAACTAGCAATCATTAATAAAGATATAAAAATAAGTTACAACAAAGTATTAACAAAAGCAGAAGCAGAAATAAAAATTATATATTTAACAGAAGATAATCGAATTAATAAAGTAACAGCAACTATGCCAATTATAGGATTTGTAGATGTTCAAGAAGTTAATGAAGGAAATAGTTGTGAAACAAACTATGAAATTCGTAATATGATTGTAAAACCAAATTCTGTGGAAGAACATTCTATATATATTGAGATAGAAATCGGTGTAAAAACAACAGCATACGAAGAAAAAACAATAAATATGATTCAGGATTTATATAGTCCATCAGAAAATCTTGAATTTAATAAAAAAACAGTAAAAATTATCTCAGGTAAAAGAAAATTTTCAGAAACAAAAGAAATCAGTGAAAAAGTAAAAATTGCTGAATTAGGTGGAAAAAGTATTATTGATGTAGATGTAATACCAAACATTATAAAAGAAAGTATAATGGAAGATAAAATTAGTTATAATGGTGAATTAGAATTAAAATTTATGCTTATGAGTGAAGATACACAAGTTATAGAAGAAATAAAAAATATACCATTTGAATATATGATAGAAAATGTAGGAGATACAAATAATTTAAACATAGATACAGATATAGAAGTTGAAAATCAAGATTTTATAATTCAGGAAAATGGAGAAATATTAGCAAATGTAAAAATGGAAATAAATACTATGCTAGATAAAAATACAAATATTAATACAATTGATGAAATTCAAACAAATGGTGAAAGAGAAGAACAAGATTATAGTATTATTATGTACATTGTAAAAAAAGGAGATACACTTTGGAATATAGCAAAAACATTTGGAAGTACAGTGGATGATATTGTTAGAACAAATGGAATAGAAAATCCAGATTTGATATATCCAGACCAAAAATTATTTATACCAAGATATAAAAGGAAAGGAATAAGTAGTGAACAAACTTCTATGATAAGTTATGTATAAAATTTATTCACGACCCAAAATACAGATTCCTAATATTATTACAAAGGCAAGACACAAAAGAAAAATAACCATGATACTGATTTTTATTATTGTACTAATTATATTATGCAAAAGAATGTTAGATGCTGTAAACCCTATTTTTGATACTTTATGCGAAAATGAAGCTAAAAGTATAGCAACATTAATATCAAATGAACAAGCAACAAATGTTATGAAAGAACATAGCTATGATGAATTATTTACAGTAGAAAAAGATACAGATGGAAATGTTACAATGATAACATCAAATGTTGTTCCAATTAATGAAATCATTTCTGATGTAGCAATTAAAATTCAAGAAGAAATAAATGAACAAGGTAGAAAAGATATCCAGATAGCCTTAGGTAGTTTTACAGGTATTAAATTATTGTCAGGAAGAGGACCTGGTATAAAAATAAGAATATCAACAATAGGTAATGTAGAAACAGATTTAAGGAGCGAATTTGAGGCACAAGGAATTAATCAGACAATTCATAGAATTTATTTACAAGTAGAGTGCGAAGTAAGTATTCTAACACCTTTTAAAGATATTACAAAAAATATTACAAATCAGGTATTAATTATGGAAAATGTAATTATGGGGATAGTTCCAGATACTTATTATAATTTAGAAGGTATTACTACAAATGATGCACTTGAAGTTGTAGAATAAGGAAAGAAAGTGTGAACTAACAAAATCAAAATTGTGTATATAAAGTTTCATTCATTATATGTAGTTATATACACAATTTTTTCTTCGTATAAAAAAGAAATTGTTACGAAAGTGGAGGTTTTTATGTTAAAAATGATTGAATTACCATATCCATTAAATGCTTTAGAACCATATTATTTTAAAGAAACATTAGATTTACATTACAATATTTTATATAAAGGGTATGTAGATAATACAAATAAAACAGAAGAAAAGTTAAGAATGGCAAGAGAGAAAAGAGATTTTTCTAATATTAAATGTTTAGAAAAAGATTTAAGTTTTTATGGTTCAGGTGCTATTTTACATGAGCTATTTTTTGAAAATATGGGCCCCGCTATTCCAACAGAGCCAGATATAGAATTGATGCAACAAATCATAAAAGATTTTGGAAGTTATGAAATTTTTAAAGAACAATTTACAGAAGCAAGTAAAACAGTAGAAGCTTCACGGTTGGTGTTTATTAGTATGGGTTCCTAAATGGTCTAAATTAAAAATTTTACAATGTGAAAAACATCAAAATTTAACATTATGGGGATGCAAACCATTATTGGTTTTAGATATGTGGGAACATTCCTATTATTTACAATATCATACCAAAAGACCAGAGTATATCCAAGCATTTTGGAATATCGTGAATTGGAATATGGCAAATAGAAGATTTAGACAAAGGTCGCTTACGCGGTGTTTTAAAATAATAAAAATATATTTTGACTGCATTGTAGAAACTTTTAAAAAAACAATTGTAAATATTGAAAATATAAGAGGGGTAGAGTATAATAGTAGTGATTTTATATAATACAAGAAATATTAAAGGGAGAAGAAGATGGACTATATTCACTTTTTTGGGACAACAGGAAATAAAGATATCATTTTTAGAAACATAAGGTCAGCAGGAGGACTATATATAAACATTGATGATACACATATTGTTTTTGATCCTGGAATTAATACATTTTATAAATATACTCATACATATGGTAACAAAGAAATAATTGATGGAATTATTGTATCACATGTTCATATAGACCATGCCAATGATTTAAATATATTTATAGAATTAATGACAAATGGTGGAAGAGAAAAAAGGGGAAGTGTAATAGTACCAAAACAAGCGATAGAAAATAGAATTTTACAACCATATTTGGAAAGTTTTCCGGAAAAGATAGAAACGATAGAAAAAAATACAACATATAAAATAAAAAATCTAGAAATTACAGCTTCTATACCACATGACCATGGAGTAGAATGTTATGGATTTACAATAAAAACTAGCAGAAATAAAATAGGAATTGTCACAGATACCAAATATTTTCCAGAATTATTAAAATCTTATGAAAATTGTGATATATTAATCATGAATGTGGCTTATCATATCAATAATAAAGAAAAAGCAAAACATTTAGATATACCGGCAGTAGAAGAATTTATAAAAATAATACAACCAACTAAATTAGTAATAACACATTTTAATAGACATATATTAAGCGAAAATCCAACAGAAATTGCAAAAGAGTTAAGTAAAAAATATAACATAGAAGTTGTTGCAGCAGAAGATGATATGGATTTGTATTTATAAAATAGTAAAAATACATAAAATAACAAAAAACCTCAGAAGTTTTAATACTTCTGAGATTTTATATTTTCTATCTTTTACTAAATTTCAAAGGTTGAAACACTAATATTTAGAGGACTTTTTGTATATTATAAGTTTATTATGTGCTAGTATTAAATAGAATTCTTTAGAGTTCTTATAGAAAAATTTATTGTAAAAGTATAATCATATTTCTATTTTGTTATGAAAGCAGATAAGATTTGAGCAATAGCAAGCGGAAGCCTAGAGTGTTTTGCAATTAAATTACTAAATCGAGAAAGCATTCTTTTTTTATATTATCGCTATGAATTGCTTTTTCTAGTTCAGAAGCAAGTTGATAAAATTTAGCTTTATCATTATCGCTATATAATTCTATTAATTTTTTCAATTCATCTATATTAAATGATTTATTGTTAATTGTTGCAAATTCTTGATTCCCAATTATTGAATTTTGAGGATTACTAATATTATAGTTGTATGTTGTAGAAGTATTGTTTTGCGCTTCAATATATGTTGAGGTCTGATAATAAGCCTTTTTTTGAAATGTAGTTCCTTTATATGATGAAGAATCTATATCTAATATGATATATTTAATATTTGTAGTAGTATTTATTAAAATATCATTTATTTGTATATCAATTTCAGGATATAGTGCTATAAATTTTCTATTTGTACCTTTTTCTGTGTTTGATAAACCTTTTACAGTAGTAATTAAATTATTATTTCTAACTAGATTGTAATTAAGTATATGCTCTTAAAAAAAAATCTAAAGAATTTCTCATTTTTATATTGTACAACAATAAAAAGCATAGTAAATAAAAAATAGGAAAAGTTGGTAATTGTTAGAAAAAATGATATAATAATAGTGTAGAAAAAATTGTTTTATAGATGTAAATGAGGTACAATGAAATGAAAACTGAAAAAATATTAGAAGATAGAGATAAAGAAATAGATAGAATTTTAAATGACAAAGAAAATATAAATAAAATAGAGCCAAAATGGATAGAACATGAAGCAGCATTTTATTTACAAAGTGAACTAAATAAATATGATGGGATATTTGATGCTAGCGGTATAAAAACAAAAGATGGAGGAATATCATATGATGGGATAGTTGAAATGATGAAGGATGGTAGTAGCAAAGCAAAAGATTTATTAGGTAAAATAGATGTTCAAGTAAAAGGAAAATTAGTAGACAAGATATCAATAGGAAACTCTAAATTTGGAATTGAAATAAAACATTTGGAAAATTATGCAAAAAACATATTAGGAGTTTTACTTTTTGTAGTGTATATTGATAAAGAAACAAAAGAAAAGAAAATTTTTTATAGAAATTTACTTCCAGTAGATTTAAAAAAGATTTTTTATAGAATAGATGAGAACGATGATAAAGATAAGAAAATTAGTATAGATGTATATCCAATAGATTCTAATAAAAAAATGGCATTAAAAAGAGTATGTGCTAATTTTTTAAAGGCTCAAAGACAACAGATAAATAAAAGAATAATAGTATTAAAGCCCGATACTAAAATAAAAGATAGTTGGGTACAAGATATGAGAGAAGATGAAGAAGAATATTTGAAAAATAAGACATATCTATATGTGAAAGTAAATGAAGATGAAGGATTTATACCAGCTATTTTAGAAGATGGTGGTCAAATTGGTCAAATAGAAGAAATTAATAAGCCTGTTACATTGAATAATATAATATACTATAATTCTTATAAAAAAATTATAACAGAAGAAGAAAAATTTATAGTAATAGATAATACTATTACTATAAAGGAAAATACTATACATTTTTCTTTTGAGGGTAATATTGAGAAGAAAATTAAAGATATGCAGTTTGCTGCTGAATTTTTAAAAAAATATAGTGTTGACAATGAGGAAAACATAAAAAAATTACAAACAGGTGTAAAAGTACTAATAGAATTTAATGAATTATTGAAGAATTTTGGTATAGATATAAAACAAAATCTACGAGCATTAAGAAATGAAGATTATAAAAATATAAATTACTTTTTTAATATAATAAGGAATGAAAAAGAAATGTTAAAAAAATTTTCTCAGCCAACATTATATTCATTAAAATTATGTGGAAAAGAGATTCTTTTTGTTATAAATTTGGATAATGAAAATAAAAATAAGTTAATTGTACAGAATTTCTTTGATGAGCAAATTGAGGGAAAGATAGTACTTGGATATGAAGGCAAATATTATAAAATAACACCATATATTTGGTTAAAAGGTATAAGTATTGAGAATATTTTGAATTATGATAGGAGCATAGTAGAAAAATCTATAAATAAATGTATTCTCAATGATATAATAGCAGATAATTTTAATAAACTATTGTTATCATATATTTTAGCATATGATAGAACAAAAGACGAAAACTATTATGGAATAGCAATGGAAATTGCGAATAAGTTAGTGAAATTTGATGAAAAAAATCATGTTTATATGATTAATAAATTGCAATTATGTAGAAGAAAGCGAAATTTAAAACGAGAAGAAATAATAATTTTACAAGACTTTAAAAAGAAAAAAGATATTAGTAACGTTGAAGCTTATTGTATTGCAAAAATTTTGTACAATAAGGCTGATATAGAATATTATTTTAATAATAAACTAACTGAAAAAGAAAGAGAAGAATTAAGGAAATATCCAATAACTAATTTAAAATAAAAGTGTAAAAATGATTGACAATCACAAACTTATGTTCTATAATATTAAAAGAGATAAATAGCATTTATTTTAATAATTATAATTCTTGAAAAGTTGTATAGAATATGTTATAAATATAAAAAAGGAGGAGGTCATATGTTTAATAAAGGAAAATATAATGCAATTGATATAGCAAATTGGTTCTTAAATGAAAATAGAAAACAAATGAATTTTGAAGATTCTGAATTTATTACAAATTTAAAATTGCAAAAGTTGTTATATTATGCTCAAGGATGCTATTTGGCTCAAAAGGGAGAAAGTTTAATTAAAGAGGATTTTTTAGCTTGGGAACATGGACCTGTAATAAGAAATATATATGATAAATTTAAGAAATTTGGAGCTAACGGAATACAGTACGAGGATGATTATGAAGAAAAATTAAATGAAGATACTATCACATTATTAAAAAAAGTGTATAGAGAGTTTGGACAATATACAGCTTGGAGATTAAGAGATATGACACATCAGGAAGCCCCATGGAAAGAAACTCCTAGAAATTGTATAATTGATAAAAAATTGATAGAAAAATATTTTAAGGAGAATTATAGTACGATTTAATGTATGATTGTAGGCATGATAATAATATCATTCTTTCATTTAAGTATTCTGTAAATTCAAAAAAATATACAATAGAAGAAGTTACTAAAAAATCAAAAGAAAAATGCAATAATTTAATGTATGAATTATATGAGAAATTTAAAGAGTTATCAAATATGAAATTATTAGAATTTCAAAATAAACCTAAATCAACGGGATATGAAATGTTACCTATATATCAGTTAAATATTGAGATAGATGAACAGATAAGAAAAGAATTAGAATTAACTAATGATAGTAAAGTTATTGTATTTAGATTTAATAAACAAAAATGTAGAATGTTATTAGTACAGTCAAGAAAATGCCCGTCATTATTATATGTGATAGGTTATGATTGGAATTATAGTGCATATAAACATTAAAAATTAGTAGGAAATTTGTGTTATTTGTGATATAATAGTAAAATCTTTTACTCATTATTACTTTTTTAGTGCTAAATCTATTTTTATAGTATACACACAATATACAAAATATTTAATAATAAAATTAAGAGTAAAAGTATAACCATATTTATTATGCTTAACTAGAAAAATAGTTAAGCATTTTTTAATGATTTTACTAGCTTTTTATATATTATTTTAGGTTAAATGCTATACCTTAAATGTATAAAAGGTGGTAA
>CAYVCM010000056.1:3085-11305 GCA_964449925.1 uncultured Clostridium sp. | reverse complement strand
CTTTTTTCATGACCGTTTACAGTAATTAATTCTAAAGAGTAAATATCTTCAAAAATTGGAAATACACTTTTAATACCAGTTTCTTCTTTGGCTTCTTTCATAGCAACATATAAAAGATCACTATTTCCGTCACTATGTCCACCTGTCCATGCCCAAGAATTATAAATTTTATGGTATATCATTAACATTTTTGTTCTTTCCTTATTAAGTACAAATGCTGAGCTTGTAAAATGTCCATATTCATTTTCTCTTGTTAAAACATCATCAAAGTCATTAATATATTTTAACATTATTTTTTTATCTTTTTCTTCTTGCTCGTTAAATGCATTAAATTTTTTAATATTTTCCTTTAAATTATTTATATCAACTTTCATACATATTTTCCTTCTAGTTTATTTTATCAAGTAATTCCATTTTTTTCATATTAAATTCATATTCTGTTAGTACACCTTCTTCATATAATACTCTAAGTCTAGAAATTTTATCTGCAATATCTTTTTGAGTAGTCTGAGTTATGTTAATACTAACATTTTTATATTTTTGCATACCATTATTTATTTCTTCTTTTAATTTTAATATGTCATGTCTTGGAATCTTATTTAACTGTATAGCAACATAACTAGCTTTTATTTTAAGCCAGTTTTTGCCCCATTTTTTACCAGTCTCAATAGAAATTATTTTTTCTAAAGGTACACTTTTTTCAGCTTTATCAGCAATTACAAACACTCTTTTATTTGTAACATATATATAACCTATAAAAATATCATCTTCAAGTTTTGTGGTTGTAAAATATATTATTTCTTCATCTTTTATAAGATTTTTTAAAACTCTATTTAATTGTTTGTGTGGATGAAGGCTAATGAATTCTAATTTCTTTTTAGCAGTAGGGTTTATATCTGTCAATTTTAACTCTAATTCTTTAATCATAGTTTTTTCTTCAGTTGGTAATTTTTTATACCATATGTCATCATATAGTTTGTGTAAATATTTTGATAATATCATTAATAATAGAAAAATTAAAACATAAATCATTTTTCTTCCTCCAATTACTTTATATTTATTTCATATTATCATTTTAAATTTTTTTAGTCAATATCAAAATACAAAGTCATAAATATCTTTTATATTTATGATATTGCAAAAAAAGATAATATTACTATATTATTTTAGTAATATTATCTTCATATAATTTCAATCAGAAATTATTCATTATTTTAATTTTCTGTACTCGATAGCTCTGATTCAGATGAGCTAGTATTAGTAGTCTGTTCATCTGTTGAAGTATTTCTGGAAGTATTTGTGTTTTCCCTACTACTGTTGGTCGTAGTGTTTGTGGTAGAATTTGATGAACTTGTATTTGATGATGTATTATTTCTATTAGTATTTGTTGTATTGTTTCTATTATTATCTGTTGATGTATTTGTTCTATCATTTGTTATTGTATTAGTTACAGTATTTGTCGATGTATTTGTTTGTATAGTTTCATCTTCTATACTTGGATCTAATGTTAAATCTTGACTAAATACATTTTCGTCAGTTGTTTGATTTTGTGTGCTTTGACTACTATTTGTTGTTGTTACTTCACTTCCAGAATGTTCTGTGCAACTATCTGGTTTTGTTCCAAATAAGAAATATTCTTCGTAAGTATTTGTACAGCCACTATTTGCGATTCCTCCAGAATCTGCACAAATTGTTGCTGTTTGAATCCAACTAGGCTTTTCAAAAGTTGCATCGTCTAATCCAGAATGTATACTTCGCATAACATTTGCCCAAATAATACCTGCCGGATTTTGTTTATTAAAGTAAATTGTTTCGTTTTGATCATAACCAAACCAAGTAACTGCTGTATAGTATGGTGTAAAACCACAAAGCCATCTATCATAATTTTCATCTGTTGTCCCTGTTTTCGCAGCTACATCTATTCCTGAAATAGAGCAATAAGTAGCAGTTCCATTACTTCCAGTAACAGGTTGTGTTAAAAGTTCTTTTAGTATATAGGCCACTTGTGTTGAGAAAACTCTGTGTGATTCTGGGTTGGCTTCTACAATTGTTTTTCCAGATTGATTTGTTATATCCACATAGAATGTTGGTTCTATATAAACACCGTCATTTGCAATTGTAGCATATGCTGCTGCCATTTCTAATGGCGTAATACCTTGATCTAATCCCCCTAAGGCTAATGATAAACTTTCATCATCTTCTGTTAAAGTTGTAATTCCCATATCTTCTAAATAAGATATAGAAGTATTAATACCTATTTCTTGTAACATTGTTACAAAAGGAATATTTTGAGAAGACTCTAATGCTCTTCTAACTGTTATGTTTCCTAAATAATCATCATAATCCTCTGGGCTATAATCTCCTTCAAAAGTTGTTTCTACATCTGCATATATTGTTGCTGCTGTGAATTTTTTCTTGTCAATTCCAGGAGCTAGTACAGCTAATGGTTTGATAGCAGAACCAGTTTGTCTTGTACTTTGTGTTGCTCTATTAAATCCTCTTGCCGTCTCTTTTTCTCCTAGTCCTCCTACACAGGCGACAACTTGACCTGTTTCGTGATCAATAATAACCATTGCAGCTTGAGCTGAATCTCCTCCCTGGCTTGAAGCAATATTGTATTGACTTTTGCTAAATTCTTCTTCTGTTTCTTCTTGTATACTAGAATCCTGTGTACTTTGAACTGTTAAGCCACCTAAATATAAATAATTTGTAGCAAAATCTTCTGTTATATTTTTCTTGTCGGCAATGTCTGAAATGATTTCATTGATTAAGGCATCTGTATGATAAGAATAAATTCCATCACTAGATTCTATGGTTCCTTGATTAAAATTTAATCCACTTTCTACTTCTGCTACAGCTGTATTATACTCTTCTTCTGTGATATAGTCTAATTCTAACA
The DNA here is from genome assembly GCA_964449925.1 of uncultured Clostridium sp. Lineage (GTDB taxonomy): Bacteria > Bacillota > Clostridia > TANB77 > CAG-508 > CAG-269. The sequence goes on along the minus strand of CAYVCM010000056.1, from coordinate 8,406 downwards.
TTTTGTCTAATACAGTTATTGTTCTATTTGCAATTTTTTCTGTATTGTCTGTTTCATCATCAAATGGGTTATATGAATTTGGTGAATTATTAATACCTGCTAAAAATGCGCATTCTGCTAAAGATAAATCTTGAACATCTTTGCTAAAATAATATTGACTACCTGCACCAACACCATATATATTAGGACCAACATATATAATATTTAAATACATCTCTAATATTTCGTCCTTTGTGAAATAACATTCTAACAAATATGCTTTCCACCATTCTTTTACTTTTCTTACAACAGAATCAGAATTGTCACCAGTTAAATTTTTAACTAATTGTTGTGTAATTGTACTACCTCCAAAAGAAGAATTGCCTAAATGAATAACATAATTTACAATTGCTGAGCCAGTTCTTATCACATCAACACCATGGTGCTTATAATATCTTTCATCTTCAATAGCAACATATGCATTTTTTAAGTTTTCAGGTATATCTTCATCTTCTATTTTGATTTTTTTTCTCTCACTACCAAGTTCTGCTATTACATTTCCATCAGAATCTATAACAACAGAGTTTTCATTAATGAACATATCTGTTGTTATCTGTTTCCAGCTATACGCTGAAACACCTAATGCAATTACTACAACAAGGATAATAATAAGCGCAATTGCTATGATAATTTTTTTGATTCTTTTTTTTCGAAGTGCTTTTTTGTCACTTATATTTTTATTTTTTTTATGTTTCTTTTTATCATGCTTATTATTCCTATTTTTATTTTTTAATTTTTCCTGATTTTCTCCCTGCATAACTTTTTCTCGTTCTTCTTTTTCTTGCTGCATCTTTCTCATAGCTTTAGGAAGTTCATCTTCGTTTTCTTTTTTATTAAACATATATTCACTATCCTTTATAATACATTTGTCAATAGTATATCATAATATATAAAAAAATCAAATAGAACTTACATGCTGATAACTACATTCGTCATTTATTCAATTTAAAATAATATACCTCGCACACCATTTCTGTTGAATAGTAGTTACTAATCTTTTTACTTTGCACAAAATTTTTTATTTCTATTTCTTTTTTAAATATATTGATATATAATAGAAATATACCAAAGGAGTGTGAAAAACATATGATTAAAAGGGAAAAAAATCCTGACTATATTAATTCTTTTTTAGATTATAGTGCAACAATCTTAAATAAATCACCAAATAGTATCAAAGAATATAATTATGATTTAATGATGTTTTTTCGATTTATAAAAATTCATTTCAATATGACAGATGAAAAAGATTTTTCAAAAATTGAAATTAAAGATATTACCATAGATGTTGTAAAAAAGATAACTTTAGAAGACATTCACGCATTTATTAGTTATATGGCAATAGAACTTAAAAGTAAAGCTGCTACAAGGGCAAGAAAAGTTTCTACACTACGAATTTTCTTTAAATATCTTTCTCAAAAAGCAAAATTGATAGACATTAACCCTGCACAAAATTTAGAAACTCCAAAATCAGATAAAAGACTTCCTAAGTACTTAAATTTAGAAGAAAGTAAACGATTATTAAATGTTACAGAAAATGAAGATAATCGAAATTATCAAAGAGACTATGCAATTATTACTTTATTTTTAAATTGTGGCCTTCGTTTGTCTGAATTGGTTGGAATAGATATTAAAGATATTGATTTTGATGAAGCAAAATTAAATGTTATTGGAAAAGGAAATAAAGAAAGAACAATATATTTAAATAAAGCATGTTTAAAGGCAATTAGTGAATATTTGCAAGTACGACCTAAGCAAGGCATAAAAGCAGATAAATTAAATTCACAAAAAGCATTATTTTTAAGTGAGCGTCGTGAAAGAATTAGTAAAAGAACTGTACAATATATTGTTAATAAAGAATTACAAGCTGCTGGACTTGATACTAACAAATATTCTGTACATAAATTAAGACATACTGCTGCTACATTGATGTATCAATATGGAAATGTTGATATTAGAGCTTTGCAAGTTCTTTTAGGTCATGAAAGTATTTCTACAACAGAAATTTATACGCATGTTGATAATTCTCAAGTTAGAAATGCTGTTGAGAGTAATCCATTATCAGATTTATAAGAAAAGCGTGCGTCGAAATCTTTGATATCGCTAACGCACGCTTTTCTTTGTTATCCTTGTCTTATTTTCTTAATGGCTTCTGGAATCATTTCAATAGTGTCAGATGCTTTCATGCTAATATCTGTATATTTTTCTTGAGCTAATTCTCCTGCCATTCCTGCTAAATAGCTACCAGCAGCAATTGTTTTCGCAGTTGCTTTGTTGTAACCTAACATACCAATTAAAATACCTGATAACACATCTCCACTCCCTGCTGTTGCCATTCCAGGGCAACCTCTATTTATAGAATATGTACTTATGCCATCAGTTACAATTGTTGTACTTCCTTTTAATAATAAGATAACTTTATATTTATTGGCAAACTCTCTAGCAAGTTCTATTGAATTTTCTTTTATTTTTTCTATTGGTATTTTTGATAATCTTTCAAATTCTTTTAGATGTGGTGTTAATATAACTTTACAATTTGTTTCCTTTAAAATCTCTAGATTCATTTGTGACAATGTATTTAACCCATCTGCATCTATAACACAAGGAATATCATTATTTTGTAAAATATATTCTAAAATTTTTTCATTATCTTTGCCTTTTCCCCATCCCATTCCAATTGACACAGCTTTTAATTTTTGTAATGCCATATTAATTTGTTGTTGATTGAATTTCATTTTTTCTTCCTCATCATTTTCTATTGGAAAAATGGTTTGTTCCAACAAATATTGAGCAACAATAGGTTCTATACTTTTAGGCACAATAACTCTAATTACACCACATCCAGCTCTAAGAGCTGAGGAACTCATGCTTGCAAGTTTTATAGCTCCTGTATATTCCATACAACCTCCTATAATTCCCACATAGCCATAAATTCCTTTATGAGAATCTTTTTCTCTTCCTTTAAAAATTTCTTTTAAATCTTCTTTTGACAATTCTAAAATATTTATATTCATAATTTCCCTCTTTTTTCCGTATACAACAAAGTTAAGCATCTATATTCGTTTAACAATTACAAAGCAATTTTACATTAGTATTATTCTATCTTCCTCCCATTCCGGCCACCGGCCACCGCCGCCGTCCGCCTCCTCCGGAGAAGCCTCCACCTCCTCCAGAGCCACTAGATGATCTATGTGCAGCAATTTCCCTAACAGTTGTTGTATATGCTCGTGTAACACCTGTATCTAGTCTAGATAATGGGCTGACAGTAGTTGTTACATGATAATGTGGATTAATAGAAAAATAGATAATTGGGTAATTTCTTCTCATTTCTTCATTCCAACTATCTTCTAAAAAGACTGTTGGATATTTTGATTTCATTTGTTCTATTACCTTATCTGCAATTCCAAAAGCTGTTGCATAAACTAAATATTTTTCCCAAACAACTAATTGAGGTATTTCTTTTTCATTTAATAAAGAATAATCTTCTAAATATTTTTTCAGACCTTTCCATTCTAATTGTTCATCATAACCTTTTTGTGTGATAACTCCTATTTTGTCAGTTATTTTTCCTTTTACATATAATGTATATGCAATTAGTATTACTAAAGGTAATATGGCTAATGTAAAACTTGATAAACTTTCCATGAAGCCAATTCCAATTGAAATATCTATATACATTTGAATATTTCCTAAATGCATAATAGGTATGAAAAATAATAAAATTGCATAAATAAATATAATTGTTAGAGATGCTTCGCACGAATGTTTTGTTGATGCATACACTTTTTCTTCCTTTTTATCTATTAATTGCATTTTATATAGTGAATTTCTGGTTTCATTTATCATTTTATTAATATGCACACTATATGAAGAATAGTGTTTTTTTGCATATTCATTTAGGTCATTAATTTCTAATTTTTCTCTATTTTTACTTGCATTTGATAAAAGTTCAAATACTTGATATTCTTCATGATTTAGTGAACTTCCATCTCCTACTATTGAAATATAGATTTCTTGTCTATCAATTTCTATTGTAATTTCTTTTTTTAAACATAAATTTAATATTGTTGATGAAACCATTTGAGATTGTATAGAAGCAGTTTCTAATTTATCTTTATTAAAATAATATAAATAAATTGCTTCATTTGGAGTAGAACTTCCTTCTCTTGGGATTTCCCTATAATATTGTAATTCTTTTTTTATAATGCCATCATTTTCTTTTTTATTAATCTTTTTATATTTTATTATTTTTACAATACAAATTATTAATATTAATGCATAAATAACTGATACAACTATTTTGAATATCATAGATACTTGATTAGTACTATTTGACCATTCAGTTTCTTCGCTTATTATATTAGTTAAATATGAATAATTCATTTCTCTAGTAGAAGATACATTAAATAGTTCTTCTTCTGTTACAACTCTTATTTCTAACATTGCACCTGGTTGTAAATTGTTTATTTCAAATTCTACTTCATTATTAGATGCAATCTCAATATTTCCATTTACTTGTCCATGTCCCCATACTTTCAAATTTTCAATGTTTTGAACATCTTGTGGTAATATAATTGTACCTGTTACAAGTTTTGCAGGTATTGAATTTTTCCCTTGTGCAATAAACTGCCAATAAAATTCCTGACAATCGTTGTAACTAGTTATAGCATTATCAATTGTGTAAGAAACTTGATATTTTCGATTTCCAGAAGAAGTACTCATACCTGTTCCCCATGCTATTTCAAATACATTATTCCCTATATCTAATGCATAAAATAAATTGTTTCCAACATGATATACTTCTTCATAAATTTCTGTTAATTCTAAGTTATTTTCTAAATCTTTTACTTTTACATTTGTAATATCTCCATAAATACTAGAAAGTGAAAAGTTTTTAAATAGCGTTCCTGTATCTTCTACATAGATGTCCCATGTTTCTACAATATCAATACTACCATCTTGATTTAATGTAACATTATAATCTAGTTGATTAAAATATTGTATTTTATCTTCTGATATATTAGACAAATATATAATAAGAAAAAAAGAAATGAAAAATGCTAAAATAATTCTTATTATCATTTTTTTGAAAAAATCTTTAAAATTCATTTTTTACCCCCTTCTTTTGTTTTCGATTTTATCATATCATAAAATTAAAAATAAATATATATTTTTTATAAATTTAAAAAAATACTGGACATATTTTCTCTAATTGTGATATCATAGTATGGAACCTAAGATAAATTTTTTTAATTTTATGGAGGTAAAAACATGATTAGAAATTT
>CAYVCM010000056.1:0-2985 GCA_964449925.1 uncultured Clostridium sp. | reverse complement strand
GCTATTTCTGTGATATTTTCTTTTTCTATATGTTTTGCAGCAGATGATATGATGCAAGATGCAGCTAACACAGTAAGAAATGCTGTAAATGATACAGAAGATGCCATCGAAGGTGCTATGGAAGATGCAGGAGATGCCATAAAAGATACTACGGAAAAAACTGAAAATACGATGGAAGATGCAGAAAATACTGTTGAAGGTGATATGGATAATACAACTTCTAATGATACTTATACTGCTACAAGGACATCAACAAATGAAAATGCAACTTTTATGGGAATGAATGCAACAGCATGGACATGGTTAATTTTGGGTGTTGCTGCAATTGCTATAATAGCAGTCGTTTGGTATTATTCTATGCAAATTACTTCTGAAAATAACAATTCGAGAAGAGATTAGTTTTTACTTTGTAATAAATAGTATTATTATTTGCACGCAGAAAACATTAAATTTCGGAAATGCAGATAGAAATTTTTAAAGTTCTATCTGTTTTTCTGTTTTATTATACGATGATTTATGATATAATATTTAAAAAACGAGAGGTAATGCTATGAATACAAAATTAATTGCTAAAAATCCAACTGCATATCATAACTATTTTATAGAAGATAAAATAGAAACTGGCATTGTTTTGTCTGGAACAGAAATTAAATCAATTCGAGCTGGTAAAATCAATTTAAAAGACAGTTATGCAAGTATTAAAAATGGTGAAGTATATATTTCTGGTATGCATATTAGTCCATATGAACATGGAAATATTTTTAATAAAAATCCTTTACGAGATAGAAAACTTTTATTACATAAAAAAGAAATTAATAGATTAATAGGTCTTACTAAGCAAAAGGGATATACATTGATACCTATTAGTATTTATTTTAAAGGAAATTTTGTAAAATTAGAATTAGGCATTGGAAAAGGAAAAAAATTATATGATAAAAGACAAGATATAGCAAAAAAAGATGCTCAGAAACAAATTGCAATAAATTTGAAAAATAAACAATATCTATAACAACTAACATTTATAAGGAATGAACTCTATCAAAAGACTTCATTCCTTTTTTATTGTATAGGAAAAATCGACTTTTATCTTGACCTATATAATATTTTTCCGTTTTGCACATATAAACTATATTTTTCCAGCTGAACCAAATACATCTTTCATTTTATGCGCAACTGTTTCTTTAATTAATTCTCTTGCTGGAGTCAAATATTTCCTTGGGTCGAATGCACTTGGGTCTTCTACAAATACTTTTCTAATTCCTGCTGTCATTGCTAATCTTAAATCTGTATCTACATTAATTTTAGAAACACCAGACACACTTGCTTCATGTAATATTTCATCTGGTACACCTTTTGCTCCAGGAATATTTCCTCCATATTTATTACACATATCAACTAGTTCTGGTATAACTGTTGAAGCACCATGTAACACAATTGGAGTATTTGGTATTTTTTCTTTAATTTCTTTTAAAATATCAAATCTTAATTTTGCTTCTCCTTTAAATTTGTATGCTCCATGACTAGTTCCTATGGCAATTGCTAAAGAATCACAATTAGTTCTTTTTACAAATTCTTCTGCTTGTGCTGGATCTGTATACATAGCATCAGATTCTGATACATTTACATCATCTTCAATACCAGCTAATTTTCCTAATTCGGCTTCAACTACAACACCTTTTGAGTGTGCATAATCTACTACTTGTTTTGTTAATGCTACATTTTCTTCAAAATCATATTTTGAACCATCAATCATAACAGATGTAAATCCATTATCAATACACATTTTAGCTGTTTCAAAATCTGGTCCATGATCTAGATGAATAGCTATTGGTACTTCTGGATATTCTTCTACTGCTGCTTGTACCATTTTCATTAAATAATCAATTCTTGCATATTTTATTGCACTTGATGATGCTTGTAAAATAACTGGAGATTGTGTTTCGTGTGCGGCATCTGTAATAGCTTGTACAATTTCCATATTGTTTACATTAAATGCACCTATTGCAAATCCTTCTTTCATTGATTTTTCGAACATTTCCTTTGTTGTAACTAACATATCTTTTTCCTCCTTTTTTTTGGGTTTCCCCTATTATTTTTGTTAAGATTATTTTATTTCTAAATAATAGATATGTCAAGAAAAAAGAGAAGAAATTTATTCCTTCTCATAAATATAACTTGAACACATAGATTCTTCTGGTTGTTTTGTATTACAATTTTTAGTTGGTTCTACTTGGATTGCCTGTAATTTGCATAAATTTTGCCCATTTTCATTATATCTGCATGTTTCTACTGTACAATGTATTTTTTGATTTCCTTCCATTTTGTTACCTCCAAAACTTGTATATGAACATTGATTTTTGCTCATACTATTATTATGTAATTTTTTTAAATTTGTATTCTATTTTTGGAGAATATATTCTTTTAAATATTTGGCAATACCTTCATCCATATTAGTAATTAGTAATTTTTATTTAAAAATAAGTTTTTTTTTAATTTTTTATTAGATATAGTCTAAGAATATTAATTGCTACAGCTATCATTGATACAGTTTTCAGGTATTTCTTTAAATTTCAAATACCAACTGATTCCATTTCTATTACTTTCTATTTCATTTGCACTTTCTATAAGTTCTTCATAAGTTGTAGGCGGTGAAACAATGATTGGTTGATTAGGAATCCAATTGGCTGCTGTTGAACCTTGCGTACAATCTGACATTTGTAATGCCTGCACTATTCTAATAATTTCTGGTATAAATCTTCCTACATTCATTGGATAAATTAGAATTGTTCTAATAATTCCTTTGTCATCTATAATATATACATTTCTTACAGTTTCTGTGTTGCTAATATCATTGGAAATCATGCCATATTTTCTAGCAATTTCTCCATTTCTATCTGCAATGATTGGAAAAGATATTTTTATACCTGTTCTGCAATATATATCATATACCCATGCTAAGTGAGATGAATTACTATCTATACTTAG
>CAYVCM010000055.1:0-11322 GCA_964449925.1 uncultured Clostridium sp. | reverse complement strand
TTGTATTTGCACATATAACAGATACCCTTCCATTATGTGCTAAAAATTTTATTATTTTATCTTTCATTTTCTTTTTCTCCTTCTCTAAAATTTTGCTTCTTCATATTATCTATAATCTAGCAATTCCTCCCATAGTTCTAAAACTTCACAAATATCATATTTAAAGTTTTTTAAATTGTTTTTTAAATATTGTTTCTTATTTATAATATCTTCTATTTTTTCTGCATATGAATGCACATTTTCTCTACTTAATATAAAACCATCTTCTCCATCCGTTACTTCTTCGTATGCTGATTCAAAATCTGTCACAATGTTTGGTACTCCTAATATTTTGGCCTCCATCATAGCTAAACTCATATTTTCTCTATCACTTAATAATACATTATAATCACAGATTTTTAAATATTTATATGGATTTTCTTGATATCCCAAGAATATAACTCTATTGTCATCTTTAAACATATCTTTTATTTGCATAACTTGTTCTTCTTTATTTGCTGTTCCTACAATTAAAAGTTTGTAATCTATATGTTGTTCTTGAAAGCTTTTTAATAATTCTTTAACTCTCCAAAAGCCTTTTTCTTTTACTAATCTGGCAATTACTATCATTGTTAGATCTTTTGCTTTTTCGATGTTTACTTTTTCTTCTGCCTTGTTTTTTATATCTCCTGCATCTAATATATTTTTGATTGTTATAACTTTATCTTTTTTTCTCTTTAAATAAGGTAAGTTTAATAACTCTTTTCTAATGCTATCACATACTGTAATAATTTTATCAACTGAACCTTCTTTACAGACCTTTTCTAAAAAATTTTCTTGATTTCCTCCAAAGCAATGAAACCAAAAATATGATTTTTTACATTTAATATTTTTTATATCTTTTTCAGCAGGTTTTGATACATAATTACAAAAAATTAATGTATCTACCTCAATTTCTCTATCTATTTCTACATATTCACAATACATCCCTATTTTTTTCTCTAAAATTTCAAATGTATTTTTGTCGGTGCATGCTACATAGATTTTATATTTATTTGCATCCAAATGTGAAATTAGATTATATAATGCAATTTCTATGCCTCCTCTATATATACCATTTGTATAAAATAAAACTTTTTTCATACTTATATTAATACCCCTTCTTTATTCTTACTTTCACTTATATATCATGTTTTTATTGACCTGTCAATTTTATTTTGCTATACTAAAAATGAGGTGATTTTATGAATTTATATTTTGTAAGGCATGGTCAAACAGATTGGAATATACAAAACCGTCTACAAGGTAGTAGTGATATTCCTTTAAATTCTACTGGAATTGAACAAGCACATAGTGTTGCAGATAAATTGAGTTCTGTTAATTTTGATTTGATTATTTCATCTCCTTTAAACAGAGCTGTTACTACTGCTAATATTATTAATCAAAATAGAAATATTCCTTTTATTACAGAAAAATCTTTATCAGAAAGAAATTTCGGCTGTCTAGAAGGAATATATGGAAATGAATATGATAAAAAAACATTTTGGGATTATTATAAAAATTATCAATATAAAGATGTAGAACCAATTCAAACTTTTTTCAATAGAGTTCATACTTATTTAGATAATATTATTCAAACTTATCCAGAAAAAACAATTTTAATTGTTGCACATAATGGTGTAAATATTGCTACTAATTGTTATTTTAATGGTTTACCTAAAGATAAAGGTCTTTTAGATATAAAGCTTGATAACTGTTCATTTGAAATTTATGATTCTTCTAAAAAGATTTCTAAAAATATTGAAACAGAAAAATAATAATTTATACTTTATTTTATTGAATAGAAAAACACACAAGATTTTTTATTTTAAATTTTAATATTCATACTTTTTTAGAGTGTTTTTCTATTCAATAAAATACCAAAATACAATTTATTAATAGTTTACATTAGCTCTTTTTAGTATAGCTTTCATAACTTCTGTTGACATTTTTTCTAATGCTTTCCAACTTTTTGAAACATTTTTTATTTTTCCTATTTTTACTTCTTCTATTTTTACATCTAAATTTATCATATCTAGTAAAATACCAATATCAACCCCATAATCTTTTTCAAATTCTATTTTTTGAAATATAGATTTTTTACCAGCAATCATTCCACTTAAAGGTTGTGTATATTTCACATTAGGAAATAATAATTTTAATAATGGTTTTGCAACTAATTCAGTTACTCTTCCACCTTCTCTATCAAATGTAGCTTTAACAAAATCTATATTCCTACTTAAGATAGGCTTTGCTAATTGAGAAACTACATCATGAGAATAATCTGAAATATCAGCATCTAAGAATACAATACATTCGTTTTTTGCTTCTTTAATCCCTACTTCCATCGCATATCCTTTGCCTTGTCTATCACAGAAAACTACTTTTGCTCCTTCTTTTAGTGCAATTTCTTCTGTTCTGTCTGTACTTAGATTATTTACCACAATAATTTCGCTAACATCTTTATTTCTTTTACATATATCTATAACTGTTTTTATGTTTTCTTCCTCGTTATATGCTGGTATAATCACACTTATCATTTTTTTCACCCCTATTGTTTATTATATTTTAATGTTATTATTTGATAATCTTTTTTTATACATATATCTAATGTTCAAATCACTAGATTTTTTGAGATACTAGGAAATTATATCATTTTTTATAATTAAAGTCAATCTATTCTTATTTATTCACAATATCTCAAAATACCTACTCTTTTCTTTTTATAACTAAAAAATGAACATATAATGATGGTAAAATGAAAATTTTAAAAAGCCATAATTTTAAATTATGGCTTTTAATTTTTTTATTTTATATACTTTTATAACAACTAAATTTTTCTACTGATGTATTTCAAACATATCTTTTCCTTCACCACAAACTGGACATACCCAATCATCTGGCAAATCTTCAAAAGCTGTTCCAGGAGCAATACCTGCTTTTTCATTTCCAAACTTTGGATTATATATATATTTGCACTCTATACATTCATATCTTTGATTATCTGTTTTTTCTGTTTTAAAGTTTCTATATCCTAAAGCAATTGCTACAATTATCATTAATAAGAAAGATAATGCTTTCCAAATCCCACTCTCTAACATAATAACTGCAAAAATACCAAATGTTGCACTAATTCCATATAATATTAATACTGCTTGTTTTTGACTAAATCCTTTTGCTACAATTTTGTGATGTAAATGTCCTTTGTCTGCTTTAAATATGGCTTTTATGGATTTTCCTTTTATTAGTCTCCTAATAATCGCCCAAAATGTATCAAATAATGGTAGTCCTAAAACAATCAATGGTAATACAATAACTGCTGCTGTGTAAGTTTTAGCCACTCCTAAAATTGAGATAATAGATAGTGAAAACCCTAAAAAATTTGAACCTGTGTCACCTATAAATGTTTTTGCTGGTGCAAAATTAAATGGTAAAAATCCAACTAAAGCACCTGCAAGAGCTGTTATTAGCAATATTGCTACCATTGGCGAATCATTTAATACAAATATAATTAGTAGCGAAATTGCTGATATAACTGATATCCCTGATGATAAGCCATCTAATCCATCTATTAAGTTAATTGCATTTGTTACACCTACAATCCAGATTACTGTAATAATAATTGAAAACATTTCTTGCATCTCAATTGTATTTAAAAAAGGTAATGTAATGTCATCTATTCTTATGCCAAATGCAACCGTTATAATTGCAGCTAATACTTGTCCTATGAGCTTTGTTATTGGTTTTATTGTTTTTATATCATCTGCAATACATGTAATAGAAATAATTGCTATGCCTAAAAACATTCCTAATATTTTTTCTCCATATCGTTCTATTCCGAAACAGATTTATGGAATTTTCTATACTCATAACTATTAATAAATAAATTACCGAAACCATGAATCCTAATATAACTGCTGGTCCACCAAATTTGGGCATTGCCTTTTTATGCATTCTTCTTTGGTCTTTTGGAACATCTACAGCACCTACTTTGTGAGCAATTTTTATAGTATATGGTGTTGCCATAAATGTTACGATAAATGCAAGCAAAAATGCAATTGCAATATCTCCCCACATATTCATTCCTCCATATTTATTTCATATTCTCATTTTCTATTTCTTCAATAATTTTAATTCTTTCTATATGTCTGCCACCTTCAAACTCAGTTGCAAGCCACATTCTTAAAATACAAATCGCTTCATTTACAGTAACATAGTCTGCTCCTAATGTTAAAACATTACTGTCATTATGCATTCTTGAAAATTTAGCAGTTTCTTCATTATAACATGGCGTACTTCTAATTCCTTTGAATTTATTTGCTACAATACTCATTCCTAAACCAGAACGACAAATTAGTATCCCTTTTTCTGCTTCACCTTTTTGCACAGAAATTGCTACTTCTTTTGCAATATTAGGATAATCTACCCTTTCTTCGTTCATACAACCATAATCTATATATTCTATTTCTTTTTCATCTAAATATTTTTTTATTTCTTCCTTTAATTTAAAACCACCATGGTCACAACCAATTGCTATCATTTTTTCCTCCTTAAAATTAAGGGAATGCTTTAATTTGACAACCCCTATATTTCTTAATTTTTGTATTTCTATATAAAAATATACCATAAGTTTTTCCTAAATACAATAATAAATTGGAAAATTTACTTGCATTTCACAAAAAAATATGTTAGAATATCAAATGTTATAAGGAATAATTGACTAAGAGGAGGTGCTTATAGATGCCAAATATTAAATCAGCTAAAAAGAGAGTAAAAGTTATTGAGAAAAAAACTTTGAGAAATAATATGATAAAATCTGGATATAAAACAGCTGTTAAAAAATTTGAAGAAGCAGTTGAAGCTGGAAATGTAGAAGAAGCAAAAGTTCTATTTTCTGAAGCAACAAAAAAAATAGATCAAGCTTGTACAAAAGGTGTTATTGTAAAAAACACAGCAGCTAGAAAAAAATCTAATTTAGCAAAAAAATTAAATGCAGCTATGGCTTAAATCCAAATAAAAATTATGCATAGTTTTTATTAAAAACAATGGTCAAAACTTCCATTGTTTTTTTTATTGCTCTGTGTTACTATAAATATAGTATTTACTCAAATAGAGGTGTATTTTTATGATAAAACAATTTATACAAGAATATAAAAACTTGGATAAACATATATCATATATATTAAGAAAAGGACTTTCTTTTTCCTTTATTATATGTTTACTTTCTACGATAGTTTTGATTACATACATATTATTTTTTACATATCCAATTATATATTATATAGGAATTTTGGGAATTGCACTTGGATTAAATTTTGCTATGAGTTTTATTATTTCAGCACTCATTATTAATGAATTTAAGAAGGAAAATTAAAGTTGCTGTTCAGAATTAATATGAACAGTAACAACCTAAATGCCTAAAATTAACTTTTCTTAGTATATTTCTTGACAAAATGGCATAAACTGTGTAAAATAGTATCTGATGTTTTAATATATATTTTTGCGTTTGTACAATGAAAGCATTTAGAAGTTACTTTTAGAGAATAAGGGTCATAGGCTGAAAGCCCTTTAAGATTAACCTAAATTTGTGAAACACATTGGAGCAATTTGTAATAAAGTGGAAAATGAAATAACTCTACATTTTAGTTCATTTTCAAGCTGGGTGGTACCGCGGATTTATTTCGTCCCTGCAAGTTTGCAAAGGGCGTTTTTTTGTGTTTTTTTTGCACTTATCCTTTGCATAAAAACTTCGTTTTTTGTTAATAGAAAAATTGCTTTTCTATTAAATGTATAAGAAAGGAATGAATTATTATGAATGAATACAGAACACATAACTGTAATGAAATTACTTTAGATGATGTAGGAAAACAAGTTAGAATTAGTGGATGGGTACAAACTATTAGAGATTTAGGAGGATTAGTTTTTTTAGATATTCGTGACATGTATGGGATTACACAAGTTGTTACTTCTGGTAAAGCTGAAGATGTAGATTTTGCATCACATATTCCAATTGAATCTACTGTTACAGTATATGGAACTGTAAAAAAACGTGATGAAGAAACTATCAACCCTAAATTGAAAACTGGTCTTGTAGAAATTAGAATTGAAGATATAAAAATCTTAGGAAAAAGAACTCAAAATCTTCCATTTGAAGTTAACACAAACCAAGAAATAAGAGAAGATTTACGTTTACAATATCGTTTTCTTGATTTACGAAATGACAGATTAAAAAATAATTTATTATTAAGAGCTCAAGTAATTCAATTTTTAAGAGAGCAAATGATTGAACAAGGTTTTTTAGAAGTACAAACCCCTATTTTGACAAGTTCATCTCCTGAAGGTGCTAGAGACTATCTTGTTCCAAGCAGATTACATGCAGGAAAATTTTATGCTTTACCACAAGCACCTCAACAATTTAAACAATTATTGATGGTTTCTGGTATAGATAAATATTTTCAAATTGCACCATGTTTTAGAGATGAAGATGCAAGAGCAGATAGAGCTCCTGGCGAGTTTTATCAATTAGATATGGAAATGAGTTTTGCAACACAAGAAGATGTTTTCCAAGCAATTGAGCCAGTTATGTATAATACATTTAAAAAATTCTCTGATAAAAAAATTGCAGAATATCCATTTCCAAGAATTCCATATAAGGAAGCTATGTTAAAATATGGAACTGATAAACCTGATTTAAGAAATCCTTTGGAAATTGTAGATGTTTCTGATGTATTTGAACATGTTGATTTACGAGCATTTAAAGATAAACTTGTTAGAATTATTGCAACACATGATGTTGAAAATCAACCAAGAAGCTTTTTTGAAGGTATGACAGATTATGCTATAAAAGAGCTAAAAGCAAAAGGATTAGCATGGCTTAGAATTTTAGATGATGGAAGTTTCCAAGGACCTATTGCAAAATTTATACCAGATGATGCAAGAATTGAAATGTGTAAAAGAACAAATTCAAAACCTGGAGATTGCTTATTTTTCATTGCTGAAGTTCCTGGTATTGTCGATACATTAGCAGGTCAAGTTAGAGATGAATTAGGTAAAAGACTTGGCTTAATTGATAATAATGTGTTTAAATTTTGTTGGATTGTTGATTTTCCAATGTTTGAACTTGACGACCATGAAAAAATTAGTTTTAGCCATAACCCATTCTCTATGCCACAAGGTGGTTTAAAAGCTTTAGAAAATGAAAATCCTTTAGATATTTTAGCTTATCAATATGATATTGTTTGTAATGGTGTAGAGCTTTCTTCTGGAGCTGTTAGAAACCATGATATTGATATTATGCTTAAAGCATTTACAATGGCTGGATATACTGAAGAAGAAGTTAAAAATAAGTTTGGTGCATTATATAAAGCCTTCCAATATGGTGCCCCTCCACATGCTGGTATAGCACCTGGAATTGATAGAATGCTTATGTTGTTGTCTGATTCTGACACAATAAGAGAAGTAATTGCATTCCCATTAAATAGCAAGGCTCAAGATTTAATGATGGGTGCACCAAGTTATGTGAAACATGAACAATTAAGAGATGTCCATATTAAAATTGATAAGAAAAGCGTGCGTTAACGAAATCAAAGATTTCGACGCACACATGTGCAAAATTGCTTCGCAATTATTGCACGAATATAGGACGCTTAACCTTGTTGTATACGGAAAAATCTTATATAGGGTCAAGATAAAAAGTGTGCGTTAACGAAATCAAAGATTTCGACGCACATATGTGCAAAATTGCTTCGCAATTATTGCACGAATATAGGATACTTAACCTTGTTGTATACGGAAAAATCTTATGTGGGGGTCAAGATAAAAGTTGATTTTTCCTATACAATAAAAAATAATTGTGTACAAAAAAACAACATATAAAGTTATATGTTGTTTTTTTGATATCGATTCATATATTTATATATACAATTTTTATAAATTATTTTTTGTTTACTAAATCTTTTAATGCTTTACCAGCTTTAAATACTGGAGCTTTTGATGCAGGTATTTTGATTTCTTCTTTAGTTTGTGGGTTTCTGCCTTTTCTAGCTGCTCTTTTTCTTACTTCGAAAGATCCAAATCCAACTAATTGAACTTTTTCTCCTTCTTTTAAAGCATTTGTTACAACTTCTACGAATGCATTTACTGATTCTTCAGCTGCTTTTTTTGTGTCACCTGTTTTTGCAGCTACTGCTGCGATTAATTCAGCTTTGTTCATTTAAATTACCTCCTATAAAGTATAATGTTATGTACTTTTATTGTTATAATTAACAACAAATGTACTACTATATAAATTTATTCGCCAAAAATATATAAAATCCTTCTTTTTTTCTGAAATTTTAATATATTTTCAACTTTTCTAATATTGCATAAATTTTATTTCCTGCTGGCAACATTTTAATTTCTTCTTTTGAAAATATATGCAATACAATAATCGCTAGTACATAAATAATTACTGCAGATAGTATTGCTATTATTGTTGCCAATTTTTCTGCAATTATTCCTAAAAATAAATAATATATTGCATATGAACAAATAGCCATAACTATTGTTGCTAATATTGGTTTTACTACAAATCTTTTTATACCTAATTTTATATTTATTGTTCTTTTTAAAGCAATAATTGATATAATAAATGCCACTAAATGACATGCTACTGATGCAATAGCTGCACCATTAACACCTATTGAAGGTATTGGAACCAATATTAGGTTTAAAATTAATTTAACAATTACACCGACACCCTAATGCAATTGCTGGAATTTTCAACCTTCCATATCCTTGTAGTATAGAATTTATAGTTTGGTCTAAAATTGTAAAAATAATAGTAAATGCACTAATTTGTAAAACTACTGCACCTGAACTTGCATTAGGATATAATAAGTTTAATATTTGTTCAGCAAATATGCACATACCTATCGTACATGGAAGTCCAATCAGCATAGACATTAATAATGTAAACCTTGATTTTTGTTTTATCGATTTATAATCTTTTACTGCTTTTGCAGCAGATATTGCTGGTACTAACGCAGTCGCAAAAGCTACATTAAATGATAAAGGTAAACTAGTTAATGTATCTACCTTTCCACCTAAAATTCCATATTGCGAAACTGCCATATCTTCGCTCATAAATTGTTTCAAACTTCTTACAACTGTAAAAGAATCTATATTTTTATTTAGTGAAGACATAATAGCTGTTAAAGCAATTGGAATAGAAACTAATAAAATCTTTTTTACAATATGTCTTATTCTTTCATATTTGTAATTTACTGTTTCTTTTATTTCTGCTGCAATTTCTCTTCTTCTTGTCTTATAGAACAAGTATAAATATCCAAATCCAACAAATGTTGCTAATGTTGTTGCTAATGTTGCACCACCTGCCATCCATACGGTAGATGTATTTGAAATAATAGCAACTATTTCTACTAATATAATTGTAAGTGTCGTTTTAAAAATTTGTTCCAATGTTTGTGATCTTGCTGTTACTTTTAAATTTTGTCTTCCATTAAAATATCCTCTCATAACTGATGAAATTGCCACAAAAAATACTGCTGGTGATAATGCTACCATTGTCATTTCTGCATCTGGAATTTGTAACCATTGATTAGCAATTAAATTAGCTCCAAAAAATAACATTAAGCTTCCAACTAATCCTATAACTGCAAAGGTTGCAAATGCAATTTTAAAAATACGATATGCTCCTTTATGGTCTCCTACTGCTACTCTCTCTGATACTAATTTTGATATAGCATTTGGTACTCCAGTAGAAGAGATCGTTAATAGCACAGCATAGATTTGATAACTTGCTGATACAATACCATTTCCTTGATCTCCAAATCCTTCTCTATTTGTTAAATATAAATTATATACCAATCCAAGTAATTTAATTAGTAATTGTGAAAATATTAGTGTGACAACCCCTTGCATAAAAGTTTCTTTTTTCCCTTTAGAAACTTTTTTTTCTGCTGTATCTGTCATCTAATCCCTCCTGTTTTTTCGTATTGTATATATGGCTATTTTACACATGTATATTAGCCATTTATTGATACTTTTGAAAAGGCTACACTTATATAAATATCTTTTTACAGACATATTTTTATATTGTTCCTTTTTAATTGTACGAATTTATTATAAAATTAATTACTAAATTATTCAATAACTTTTTCAAAAAATATTGACAAATATGCATTTTTGTATTAAAATTATTTAGCAATTATGTAGAAAATAAGGAATTATTTTTTTAATTTAATATTTCCTCATATCATAATTGTAAATTAGATATGATTTAAATATAAAATCTCTCCCCGGTGGTTTTAAATTTAAATTCATATAATACTAAATAAAATATAGTAATAGGAGGGTATTATCATCATGAATAATACAACATATAGTGCAAAAGCAAATGAAATAGAAAGTAAATGGTATATTATTGATGCAGCAAATAAGCCACTTGGTAGAGTTGCAACAGAAGCTGCAAAATTATTAAGAGGAAAACACAAACCAACATTTACACCAAATATAGATATGGGTGACCATGTAATTATATTAAATTGTAAAGATGTTATCTTAACAGGTAATAAATTAAATCAAAAAATATATAGACATCATTCAGGATATATTGGAGGAATGAAAGAAGTTCCTGCAAAAGTAATGCTTGAAAAAAATCCAGAAAAAGCTATGACATTAGCTGTAAAAGGAATGTTACCACACAACTCTTTAGGTAGAAAAATGGCTAAAAAATTAAGAGTTTATGCAGGTAGTGAACATGAAAACCAAGCACAAAAACCAGAAGTATGGGAGGTAAAGTAATATGGCTAAAAAAGAAAATGTAGTTTTTTATGGTACAGGTAGAAGAAAATCTTCAGTTGCAAGAGTTAGACTTGTTGAAGGTAGTGGAAAAATAACAATAAATGGTAAAGATATTGATGAATTTTTCGGATTAGAAACTTTAAAAGTTATCGTTAGACAACCTTTTACAGTAACAAATACAGCTTCTAAATATGATGTAATTTGTACAGTTAAAGGTGGAGGATTTACAGGTCAAGCTGGAGCTATTAGACATGGTATTGCTAGAGCTTTAAATGAAGCTAATGCAGAATATAGACCAGTTTTAAAAGCAAATGGATTCTTAACAAGAGATCCTCGTATGAAAGAAAGAAAAAAATACGGTCTTAAAAAGGCTAGAAAAGCTCCACAATTCAGTAAAAGATAATATGCTTTTTATACAAATACATCAAACCTCAGAAGTTTCAATGCTTCCGAGGTTTTTTCTTGTTGTTCGCTCATTTTATTCTAAAAATCTATGTAAGC
>CAYVCM010000054.1:0-11345 GCA_964449925.1 uncultured Clostridium sp. | reverse complement strand
ATAATCTATTATACTATATAAAGATGTTGTTTTACCTTCTCCTGTTGGTGCTGCCATAATTGTAATACTATTTTTCTTATTAATACTTTTTTTAAATTCTTCTTCTTCACCATAATATCCTAAGTCAAATATATTTTTTATATTTGCATTTTTTTTCAATAATCTTAAAACAAATTTTTCTCCATATACATTTGGTTGTGAGGATACACGAATATTATAATCTTCATATAATAATATTCTACCATCTTGTGATTCTTGTTTTTCTTGATGCATATTAGAAATTGCTTTTAACCTTCCAATAATTTGTTGTTGTTTTTCTTTATCTAAATTAGCAGCTGTAAATAATTCTCCATCAATTCTATACCTAACACGAATAGAATCTAGCATTGGTTCTATATGAATATCACTTGCTCTTTTTTCAATTCCTGTTTTTATAATACTATCTACTAGATTAATAACAGTCGTTCCTTGTTCTTGGATATTTGTATCTGCTTTACCTTCTAGCGATTTTAGTATTTGTGTAATATCTTTTTCAAAAGTTATATATGAATCCATTATTAAGCCTTTATTTAAGAACAATAGGCGTATAGATTCTATACTTCTTCTATTAACTGTATTAGCAAAGCATATTTTGATTTTACCATTTTCAACATCAAATGGTATAGCTTTATTCTTTTTTGCGATGTCTAAAGATATATATTCTTCTACATTGATTTTAATCATTCCTCTGTTTAATAATATACCTTTCTCTCCTAATATTTCTCCAATTGTTGTAATTAAAGTATATGGTTCACAAACATCTAATTCATATAAACAATCTCCTATTTTTACATTAGGATGCTTCTTTTGATAATCTAAGGCCCTTTCTATATCTTCTTCTTTTACAATACCCCTTTTTACTAGTTCCACACCAATTGGCTGTCTTTTTTTTAATTCCATATAAAACACCTCTTTCAAAGTTTTTAGTCTATCAAAGTATAGGTTGTTGTTCTTTCAAAATTATCTCCAACAATTGTAACTGTTACAGTTGTTTTTCCGTTTTCTTCCCCTTTTTCAAATGTACAATCTGTTATATTTTGTGCAATTTTCACTTTATTTACATATATACCTTCATTTTCTGGTATATATGTATATTGATTTCCACTTGAAAATAAAATATATTTTTGAGTACCATTTCCACTTGTGTTTTCAGTTTCTCCCAAACTTAGTACTTTGTTCCCTTTTCGATTAGATTCTTCTGTAAAATAGGAATTGAATTTTGTATATTGTTGGTTTAAATTTTCACTAGTAGAATTTATATCAACATTTGTATAAAAATAAGATGTTAAAACAGTAATTATAACTACAATGATGAGCATAACAATAACATATATGGTTACAGATATTAATGTAAAACCTTTTTCTGTTTGCATATTCTCATTCCTTTCTTCCTATTTCCTTTTAGTCATTTTTTGCTATAACAGTTGACAAATCAATCGTTTCTGTTGTATCACCATCTTTATAAGAAATTTCTACTGTTACTTTTTTTACTAATCCATATACTATTGTGTCATCATCTTGATTTTCTGATAAGTTAGCATAATCTACTATTGTAATTTTTTTAGCATATCCTGTTACATTACCAGATTCATCTGTTATATTTTCATAGTCATTTGTTTCTTCATCTGTATCTTGCAAAGAATCAAAATCTTGTGCTTTTAGACTTTCAATTTCATTAATTGCATAATTAGTTGCTATCGCTTTTCTTTCTGTAGAGTCTGTATTCGTACTAATCATATACATTAAAGTTCCAATTAGTGTGACAAATAATGTAATTAATATAATGGAAATAGTAATGTCGATATTCGTAATCCCTTTCTCACTTTTTATTTTCATTTATTATTCCTTTCTGTTAAACAAAAAATTTATAGCAAGCTAATACAAATATAAGATTTAAAATATTTGAAATTCCTAAAATAAATCCATAATCTATGTTTTGGCCATAATCTTTTTTTTCTCTTCTAACTCTTTTTCGTATATTTCTTATTTTATGTACTAATAAATCTATTGCTACTGCTAGTGCTGTGATAATGATTGTATTTATAACAACATATTCCCCTGTAAAAATCACCATTGTTAATGCTGTTAATATAACACCATTAACATAACTATTTTTTGCATATTTTTTTAATGTTACTGTATCTAAAATTAAAATTATAATATAAAATGATAAATATATAATATATCTATATACAGTCTCTTTTTCTACTGCACATAGATATATTATATATGCAATAGATAGTAAAATTCCATACATAGTTATTGATTTTTCTATTTTTCTATTTTCTGCATCAATACCTGCCATGATAAAAACAAAACACAAATATAGTGCCATAAATGCACCTTCTGCTAATAGAATTAATTTTAAATTATTAACACTAATACCCATAAGATATGCTACTATGCAAAATGTAAAACCTGATAAAATTTCTATAATAAAGTATCTTGGTCTTATTTTTTCTTTGCAATATCTACATTTTCCTCTTAAAGCAATATAACTAAATACGGGTATTAAGTCTAAAAAGCCTAATTCATGATTGCAATTAGGACAATAAGAATGTTTATGTGTTATATTTTGCCTTTTAGGTATCCTGTATATTGCTAATGTAAAAAAGCTTCCAAATACAGTTCCCATTATGAATATTATTATATATAATAGTATATCCATTTTCTCTCCTTCTATTTAGCTTTCCAAATGTTTAATTTTATCATTTTATTTCACTTCTATTTTTCATTTTGAATAATCATACATTTTAATGTTTAAGCCATACACACTAAGTGTGCGTATGGCTTAAATTATTTAATAAAATATTTCACTTTTTATATCATTAAACTAGTCATCCCACTCAATAGCACCGGTGCTTTCAGTTACAGTTCCTGTTACTTCTTTAGAACCATATTTTATTGTTACTGTACCTGTACCTGAAGTTGACTCATAGCTAATCGATGCATCACCAGTATAGTTAGTTCCCAAACTTGAAAGTGCAGCGTTTACAGCAGTACTAATTGAACTACTTGTACCATTTACATATACAGTTTCATAATATTCTGTTAATGCTTCATTTATAGCAAGTGCAACTGCTTCTTTTGCTGCAGAAATAGCTGTTTCATCAGCTGATTGTGATGCTCTAGTTAAAATACCATTTTCTCCTGTCAACATTGCAATTGATACTCCTGCTAAAATTAATAATACAATAATTGTGATAACTAAGGCTATTAAAGTAATACCTCTTTGGTTTCTCATTTTTGTATCCTCCTTTTCTTTTGAAATAAATTAATTATATTATTTATGCTTAAAAAAACATAACTTTAAAAACTATTTTGTTCCTGTATCAGGAAAATATTCTGAACTACTTGAATCGCTTGAACTAGATGAACTACTTGAACTTGAACTAGTTGAGTCCGAGCTACTACTTGAACTTGAACTACTGCTAGAACTACTACTTGTACTAGAAGAACTACTTTCAGTTGTATCTTCTCCAGAAGTTGTAGATGTGTCATAAGATGAAAATGGATTTGCTTTTCCTGCTACATAAGTGTTAATTTTTTCATAGTTATCTAAATCAGTAGCATCAAGACTATATGTCAAAATAACATCATCTGCACTTATGTCATCTGTACTACTTAATTCTTCTTGTACAGCTGTTGGCGTTGTATAAGATACTTCATCTGGTATTATTTTATTACTTGGCACATATTCATATAATAATACACCTAGTACCAATATTATTGCTAATATTAACAATAACATAATAATAAGTTCTCTAATTATTTTTTTAGCCATAATACTCTCCTTTACTAATTTGATGTATTTGTAGTATTTGTTGTACTGTTTGTTGTGTTTGTTGTAGTATTTGTCGTGTTTGTACTATTTGTTGTATTTACAGTTGTTGAAGTAGTTGTATCTATTGAAGATATTCCCTCAATTGGTATGTTTTGACATACAAATGTTGCTTTTAATGATGATGTTGAATCTCCTACTCCCATAGAAAATTGTTCTATTTTAAATGCTAAATCTGAGTCATCTTCAATATCTCTTACAAATTCTGATATTCCTACATAACTACCTACTACTGTAAAATTTAAGTCGTATACATCTGTTCCACCTGTTCCTGCTGTTAAAGATATATCTATGTTAACTCCTTCGCTTGTAGCATGTGTTCCAATTTCTGCCCACAAGAAATCTAATGTATAATTTGCTAGTTGACTTGCAGATTCTACATCACTAGAAGAGCTAACAGCTACCATATCTTCATATGTGGTTTTTTGTTCTTCCAATTCATTCATACTTGCATTTACTTCACTAACTGTTGCTGGAAATGTTGAACTAGCTAATTTTGTAGCTTCTGTAATTGTATCTTCTAAATCGGCATTTTCGTCTTGAATTGTTTTTATTCCCCATATAGTTAAATCACCTATTTCCAGTCCATTGACAATAGTGAAAATTGTTAATATTAATACAAGTACTATTAATATTAAAATTAATAATTTTTTCATGGTAAATCTCCTTCTATTGTTACTTTAATGACACCACTTTCTTGTTGACCTGAAGTAGAAATTACATTTGTTAAAATCATTTCTGTGTCTAATTTTGCCTTAAACATTCCTAATTGTTCATATTTATTAGATTGTGCCTCTATAACAATATGTGTTCCTGTTGTATTTTGTATAGATGTTAATTGCACATTTTCTGGTATAATATACATAATAGAATTTAATAAATTTGGTATTGCATCCCTTGTTTGGCTTGCATCTGTAAGTCTATCATTTAAGTCCTCTAAATTTTGAATCATCTCTGTATATTCGTTTGTTTTAGCTTCTATTTTTGTTATATCACTTTCTGCCAATTGAATTTGTGCATTTGTATTACTAATTGAAGCATTTGCTTCTTTTTCCTTTGATTCCATTTGATTTTTTAACAGTGTTGCAAAACAACTATATATAACAAGCAAAATAATTAATCCAACAGCTACTCTTAACAAACTTATTTCTGTTTTATCTAATTTTTCTCCTAGGTCATTTGTAAGCCATCCAGATTTTGCTATTTTGCTTTTCTTTTCTTTACCCGGATTAACTTCTACTTTTAACCAATCTGGAACTTTTTCACTAAATGTTTGTTTTTTAAAGTTAATTCCTTGAATACCTTGTCCTAAACCTGATAAAGCTATAGACATAGCTGAATTTACTTCTATATAATCTTGTATACTTATATCACTTGTTTGGTTAATAAAATATGGTTTTAATACCTCACATTCTACATCACCTAAGTATTCTTGAAAGTATAAATCCAAATTATTAATTAAGGTTGCTGTACCTGTTAAATATACTTTAGTGATTTTTTCTTCACTTTCATTAATAATCTTTTTTACATTTCCTACGATTGTATATAATGTTGGCATAATATCTTCTAAATATCCAAATTCTGTTTCTTGAAGTTCTTTTCCTTCTGAAGTATATATAGTAGTATTTTTACAAATTTCATAAGATTTTGCCATAGAGTTTTCTTTTATATTAATTTTTCTTAAAAATTCTTGGCTTCCTTCTTCAAATACTTGAATATCGTATACATTTTCATCAAGGATAGTTGTTACTGTTGTGTTTTCTTCAATATTAATAATTAAACTATTTTCTTTTGGTTTTGTTTCTATTAGGTTTGTAATTGCCATAGAAACTGGAACAATACTTGATAACTTATTTTGTTCTAGAATTTGTGTTTTTTTATTTAATTCTATTTTGTTTGCTGCAATGTGGATAACTTTTAGTTTGTTTTTATCTTCAGGATTTTTTGAAATAACATATCTGGTCTCAAATACATTAGGATTGTATCCTTGATCTCCACAATACATATCAAATTCTGTTTTTATTGCTTTTGTTAAATCTTTATTGCTTAACATAGAAAACATATCAAAATAGTTATAAATTTCTTCTGATAAGTTAATACTAATAGGTGTTTTATAACTATATGTTTCTTCTATGATTTGATTAATTGTTTTTTCTAAATTTTCATAAAATTTAACACCAAAAGATTCTACTTTAATTTTTTCATGTTCTTTTGAAACTTTTGCATATTTAATTATATTGCTCTCTACATATAATCCTAAACAGCTAGCCATCTTTTGCTCCTTTTTTATTTTTTCTATATTGCTATTTTCTGCACTTCATAAAAATTGATACTTGAATAAATTAGCAAGCATTAAATATTTACCTTTTTTACTAATTTATTCTAATTTATTTTATCATTTCTCCTATAAAAATCAATACATTTAATCTAATTGTAATCTAAGTGTAATCTATTTGTAATATTTACTTTTTTTGGAATTTACAAATAAAAAAACCATCTGTTTCTTCACTTGGATATAATTGTATTTTATTAGAATTTTCTTTTATATAAAATTGTTTTGGTTCAAAATTATCTTTGTCAATTTTTAAAGAAATATTTGAATATGTAAAATCTTGATTCTGTTCTAAAAACCAATCTATTATACTATCATTTTCTTCTTTAAAAAGACTACATGTTGAATATACAATTTGACCATTTGATTTTAAATATTTTGAACAATTTTGTAATATTTCTTTTTGAATTTTGGTTATTTGTAATATATCTTCTGCCTCTCTTTTCCATTTGATGTCTGGTTTTCTCTTTAGCACTCCTACTCCTGAACATGGAACATCTAATAATATCTTGTCAAATTTTTCATTATATTCTTCATGATAAATACTTGCATCTTTCTTTTCTGTTTTTATATTACTTATTCCTAATCTTGTGGCATTTTCTTCAACTAATTTAACTCTATGTGAATGTAAATCCCATGCAAATATTTCTCCTGTATTTTCCATTAACTCAGCCATATATGTTGTTTTACCTCCAGGACTACTGCATGCATCTAATACAATTTCATTTTGTTTTGGATTTACAATTTTAGCGATTAACCCTGCACCTTCATCTTGAATTGTAAAATATCCTTGCTTAAATAAATCTAATTTTTCTATATGTTTTACTTTGTCCAAAACTAAAAAATCATCTAATATTCCTTCTTTATATTCTATACCTCTTTCTTGTAATAATTTTTTTAATTCTTTTTTATTCGTTTTTAAGTTATTTACTCTAATTGTAACTTTTGGTTTTATGTTTGAAGCTTTACAAATTTGCTCTACATCTTCTATTGAATTATCTTTTAAAAGTTCTTCAATTATCCAAACTGGCATTGCATTTGTTTTTGAAATACGCTCAATTGGATTTTTTATTTCAAAAAATGATGTATAATCTTTTTTGTCTACTTTTCGTAAAATCGCATTTACAAAATTACTACTACCTTTATGTCCATATCTTTTTGCTAGGTTAACACTTTCATTTACACTAGCAGATTTTGGGACTTTGTCTAAAAATATAATCTGATAAATCCCCATTCTTAAAATATTTAAAATCCATGGAGAAATTTTTTTCATTTTTAGATTAGAATATATTTTTATTATTTCATCTAATGTTAATTTCCACGATGTAACTCCATATACAATTTCTGATATAAATCCAATATCTCTTTCATTTAGTTTTTTTTCATTTTCTTTTATAACTTTATCTAGTTCAATATTAGTGTATGCATTTTCTTTATCAATCTTATATATGATTTTTAATGCAATTTCTCTTACAATATCCATTTTTATAAGTCTCCTTTTTTATTATTTGTATATGTTTTTATAATTTTCAAAACTATATTTTTAATAATATGTTTTTTTAATATTTACTTTTGCATAATAGCTTGTACCAATATTTTATTATAGAAGTTTTATTTTTTATATTGCTTATTATATACAGTTATTTTTATTTTTTCTACATATTTTGTATATTTTTTATATTTTTGGAAAACATATTAAAGAAGTTTAATGTAAAAATGGAGGTTTGTATGGAAATTAAAAAACATTTAAAAATTACAGGTAATTCAACAGTGTCTTGGAAAGATGCGATTGTAAAGGCCATTGCAGAGGCTTCTAAAACTATTGATTATCTTTCTGATGTTACTATTTTAGAACAGCGTGCAACAATTAGTGGAGACAAAATTTCTGAATATTTTGTAGATTTAGATATTTCATTTTCTATTGATTTAAATAGAAAAGACAATAAAGATGGTTAATTATATATATATATATTAAAGATAGAAAATTTGAAAATAGTCTAAATTATAAACATACTTAAGCATAAAACATACAGTTTGTATCAGATAAGTTATGGGATATCTTTTAAAACCCAAATATGTTATAAAAGGAGTTTATATGTATTTTTTAATATTTTTGTATATTTCAAAATGCATATTAAAAAAATATTATGGAAAATCCAACAGAAACTAAAAAAACATATCAAGATTATGTAGATAAAAAGTCTCCTAATTCACCAATTATAAAGAATTGTTTTAATGCTTTTTGGGTTGGTGGTCTTATTTGTACACTTGGACAAATTATATCTAATATCTGTCAAGCAAGAGGTTTTGATACACAAATTTCTGGAACAATTGTATCTATTTCTTTGATTGCTTTGTCTGCTTTTCTTACTAGTTTAAATATTTTTAATAAAATCGGAAAATTTGCAGGCGCAGGTTCTTTAATTCCAATTACTGGATTTGCGAATTCTATTGTTTCTCCAGCTATGGAATATCAGTCAGAAGGCTATATTATGGGTGTTGGTGCAAAAATGTTTACAGTTGCTGGTCCAGTATTAGTATTTGGTATTTCTACATCTATCTTAATTGGTATTATTTATTTAATATTTAATCCACAAGCAGTTATATTAGCTTAGAAATAAAACATGAAAGGGAGTTGATTTTTTGCAAAAGATTGGAAAACAAACAATTAAATTTACAAATCCACCTTCTATTTTAGAATGTGCTTCTATTGTTGGTCCAAAAGAAGCTGAAGGGCCATTAGCAAAATATTTTGATAAAACTTTAGAAGATGAATTTTGGGGTGAAGAAACATGGGAAAAGGCAGAAAGTAAAATCATAAAAGAAACTGCTAACATAGTAATTCAAAAAGCTGGCATTCCTATAACTGACATTGATTGTATATTTGCTGGAGATTTACTTAATCAATGTATTTCTTCAAGTTTTGGATTAAAGGATTTTAACATCCCATTTTTTGGTATATTTGGCGCTTGCTCTACTTTTGTAGAAGCTTTAATATTAGGTTCTATTTGCACAGAAAGTTTTGCAAATTATGTCTTATGTTCTACATCCAGTCATTTTTGTAGTGCAGAAAAACAATTTAGATTCCCACTAGAATTGGGAAATCAGCGTCCACAAACAAGCCAATGGACAGTTACAGGTGCTGCTAGTTCCATTGTTTCTAAAAAAGGTTATGGACCTTATATTACACATATTACACCTGGAAAAATAATTGATATGGATATAAAAGATGCCAACAATATGGGTGCTGCCATGGCGCCTAGTTTTGCTGATACTTTGACAACTCATTTCTCAGATACTGGTAGAACTCCAAAAGATTATGATGCAATTATTAGTGGCGATTTAGGTTATGTAGGAAAAGAAATTGCCATTGATTTATTAAAATCAAATGGCTATGATATCAAAAACAATTATAATGACTGTGGTGTTTTGATATTTGATAAAGAAAATCAAGATACACATAGTGGCGGTAGTGGTTGTGCTTGTTGTGGGACTGTTTTTTCTGGATATTTTTTCAAACAATTAAAAGAAAACAAATTAAAACGAATATTGTTAATTGCTACTGGTGCTTTAATGAATTCTACTACATCTCAACAAGGAAATGCTATCCCTGGTATAGCACACGCAATTAGTATAGAAAACAAGTGATGATTTTAGGTACGGAGCAAAAAATCATCAAAAATTAAAAATATAACTATTGAAGCAATAGGTTTATAGGTGAATCCTTTGTTGAAAAACCTAAATATATTATATAAGGATTGAAATTATGAGTGATATAGATTGGGCTTCCGTTTTTGAATGGTCTAGCCTTTTGAAATGTTTTATCGTTGGTGGATTGATTTGTATCGTTGGTCAGATACTAATTGATAAAACAAAATTAACATCTGCCAGAATTTTAGTTGCTTTTGTTACTATTGGTGCTATTTTAGGCGGGTTAGGTATTTATCAATATTTGGTGGATTTTGCTGGAGCTGGTGCAACTGTTCCTTTAACAGGTTTTGGTTATAATCTAGCTAAAGGTGCTATTGAAGAAGTTAAAAATATTGGCTTTATTGGTGCTTTTACAGGTGGTGTAAAAGCTGCTGCTGGTCGGAATTGCAGCTGCTATATTTTTCGGTTATTTAGCTTCTTTAATATCAAAACCAAAAATGAAAAAGCAATAACTATGTCTCATTGGGGACGTTTCTTTTTGAGACATTTTGAGGGATTTTGCGGACAGTCCCTACTACTATTAGTTATGCTTTGATTTCCAGTAGGTTATGTGTTATATAAAAGAATGAAATAATTTTGCGTATCTAAATTTGAATATAGAAATTGTTAAAGAAAAAAATGAGGGATGTTCATGGTACTCTAGGGTAACTATATTGCATTTATAACAAAATTTAAAAAATAAATGAGCCCTCTTTTATAACATCATTCAGAAAATCCCAAGAGGGTCTGAGTGAAAAAGGCTCATTTTTTTCTAATACAATTTCTACGAAAATTTGGCTTATACAAAATTATGCAATAATTTTATATAACACATAACCTACTGGAAATCAAAGCATAACTAATAGTAGTAGGGACTGTCCGCAAAATCCCTCAAAATGTCTCAAAAAGAAACGTCCCCAATGAGACACTATTGTTTCATCTATCAATGTTTTTATATTTATAATATGCAAATAATCCAAAAACTAAAATCAACACAACAAATACTATTTTTAATGCAACACTACCCGCATATGGTAAACTAGTAGATGCCACTGTATTATCAGTTTGACTACTATAACTAGTGCTTGTACTTCCACTTGTATTGTAACTTAATACTTCATTAACACCACCTACTAGTGTTTCATCTACATATATTTCTGCCTCTACCTCATTATCTACTGATAATGTAACAATTTGCTCTGCTGACTGTCCATTAATTTCAGCTACTTCTCTAATATATACAAATAAGTTATCTGATTCTAAAAGACTTGCATTATTTTCATATTCATTAACATCTAATGTCAAAACAATTGTATATGTTCCGTCTGACTCTTGAGAAATTTCCGTTTGTGTCCAGTCTGTTATATTTTCATCTCCTTGTGTACCTGAAATATAATAATAATATGTATAATTATTACTTTCATCTCCTAATACAATACCAGT
>CAYVCM010000053.1:0-11354 GCA_964449925.1 uncultured Clostridium sp. | reverse complement strand
CAAAAAGAAACGTCCCCAATGAGACACCCAATGAGACAATGAAACAACCAGCCTATCATAGAGGTTACAATCTAAATTAAGTTTACTAAAGTTTGTATAAATGGTGCAAATTTATTTAATTTAGGAGGAATTGTTATGTTTAAAACATACGAAACAGAATTAGCTGGAAGAAAACTTGTTTTTGAAACAGGTAAAATGGCAGGATTAGCAAATGGAAGTGTATTGGTTCGTTATGGAGACACAGTTGTACTTGTAAATGTAACTGCATCTAAAGAACCAAAAGAAGGAATTGACTTTTTCCCACTTTCAGTAGATTATGAAGAAAAATTATATTCAGTAGGAAAAATACCAGGAGGATTTATAAAAAGAGAAGGAAAACCAAGTGATAAAGCAATTTTAACATCAAGAGCTATTGACAGACCTTTAAGACCATTATTCCCAAAAGATTTCAGAAATGATGTAGTTGTTGTAGCAACAGTACTTTGTGTTGACCAAGACAACTCACCAGAAGTAGCAGCAATGATTGGAGCTTCAGCAGCATTATCAATTTCAGATATTCCATTTGGAGGACCAACAGCAGCAGTTAATGTAGGATTAGTTGATGGAAACATTATTATTAATCCAACAGAAGAGCAAAGAGAAAAAAGTGATTTAACATTAACAGTTGCAGGAACAGAAAAGAAAATTGCTATGATTGAAGCAGGTGCTAATGAAGTACCAGACAATGTGATGTTAAAAGCTATCAAAGAAGGACATAAAGAAATTAAAAAGATTTGTAAATTTATTGAAAAAATGAAAAAAGAAATTGGAAAACCAAAATTCGAATATAAATCATTTGCAGTACCAGAAGATATTGCTGAATTTGTAGAAAATAATTTTAAAGAAGATATGTTAACAGCTGTACAAGAAATAGATAAAGAAACAAGAGATAGCAATATATCAGAATTAACGGAAAAAATTGCAAATAGTTATGAAGAAAAATTTGGACAAGAATCAGCAGAAGAACATAAAGGTGATTTAGGAGAAGCAATTTACAAATTAGAGAAAAAATGTGTAAGACATCTAATTTTTGATGAACATAAAAGAGTAGATGGAAGAGCATTAGATGAAATAAGACCATTATCATGTGAAGTAGGATTATTACCTCGTACACATGGAAGTGCCATATTTACAAGAGGACAAACACAAGTATTATCTGTTGCAACATTAGGAATGATTAGTGAAGAACAAGTATTAGACGGTATTGATACAGAAGAATCAAAAAGATATATGCATCATTATAACTTCCCAGGATATAGTGTTGGTGAAGCAAGAACATCTAGAGGACCTGGTAGAAGAGAAATTGGACATGGAGCATTAGCAGAAAAAGCATTAGTACCAGTAATACCATCAAAAGAAGAATTTCCATATGCAATTAGAGTAGTTTCAGAAGTATTATCTTCAAATGGTTCTACATCACAAGCAAGTATTTGTGGTAGTACATTGGCATTAATGGATGCAGGTGTACCAATAAAAAGACCAGTTGCAGGTATTTCAACAGGATTAGTTACAAACCCAGATGATGAAAATGATTATGTAATGTTAGTAGATATTCAAGGGCTTGAAGATTTCTTTGGAGATATGGATTTTAAAGTAGGTGGAACAGAAAAAGGAATTACAGCAATCCAAGTAGATATAAAAGTAGATGGTTTATCTTATGATATTATTAAAGAAGCTTTTGAAAAGACAAAAATTGCTAGAAAACATATATTAAAAGATGTAATGCTTCCAGTATTAGATAAACCAAGAGCAGATATTTCTCAATATGCACCAAGAATTGTTAGTACACAAATAAAAGTAGATAAGATAAAAGATGTTATCGGATCTGGTGGAAAAACAATCAATAAAATTATTGAAGAAACAGGTGTTAAAATTGATATAGAAGAAGATGGACAAGTACTTATTTATTCAAATGATATGAAAAAAGCAGAACAAGCATTAGAAATGATAGAAGATATTGTTAGAGATGTAGAGGTAGATGGTATCTATTATGGAGAAGTTGTTAGAATTATGAACTTTGGAGCATTTGTTGATTTGGGCTGTGGAGGAAAAGAAGGATTATTACACATTTCTCAAATTTCTAAAGAAAGAATTAAACATGTAGAAGATGTATTACATGTTGGTGATAAGGTAACTGTAAGGGTTACTGATATCGATGAACAAGGTAGAATTAATTTGACTATGAAGGATCTTGCAGATACTAAGTCAGAAGAGAAAGTTGAAAAATAATTACAATTTTGGGCTGTGTCAAATTTCATTTAAAGCGCAGTCACATACAAAAAGGGGTGTGAAAAAATACGCCTCTTTTATGGTTTTCTAAGACAGTAATATTTGAGTAAATACAAAATATATAATTATAAGAAAATAAAATACAAATTTTAGAAAGGAGAACTATGGAATATATACAAGAATTTTCAGATCATATAGGAAAAATAACAGGAATTGATAGTGAGTATATAAGTTTAACAATATTAACAATATGTATATTTTTGTTTTTTGGAATTATAAAAGCAATTATTAAAAAAATATATGCAAATTTACCTGTAAATGATAAAAAGAAGTTTTTTAGAAATCGAAAAATTCGAATTATATTAACTGCTATTTCTTTTATACTAGTATTTCTTCTTTGGGGAGAAAAACTATCTGGAATTATTACACTTATTAGTTTTGTATCAGCAGGTTTAACCATTGCTATAAGAGAAATTATATTTAACTTTTTTGCAGGTATCTATATCAATATTAATAGACCATTTGAAATAGAAGATAGAATTGAAATTGATGATGTTATGGGAGATGTCATTAGTAAGCATACATTAGGGTTTGAAATTTTAGAGATAGGTCAAAGAGTATATGGTGAGCAAAGTACAGGAAGAATTATTCATATACCAAATTCTTATATATTTACAAAGACATTAAAAAATTATACAAAGGTATTTAAGTATATATGGGATGAAATAAAAGTAGATATTACACTAGATGCAGATATTGAAAAAACACAAGAATTGTTATATGAAATTGTATTAGATAATGAAATATTACAAGAAATTCCAAAGAAAATGGAAGATGCTGTTGATGAAGCTATTTTGGAATATAGAATTTATTATAATAATTTAGATCCAATTATCTACATGAAAATAGAAAAGTCTCATATAGAAATGTATATTAGATATTTAGTACATCCTAAAAAAGTAAGAGGTGTACAGGATGAAATCAATAAAAGAATTATAGAAGAATACCAAAAAGGAAATTTGCAATTATACATAAATGATTAATATATATAACTTTTTTTCAAAAACCCTTGCATTTTTGGGAAAAAGTGGGTATAATATATAAAGAATAACAACAAGAGCGAGAGAGTGGGAACAAATCCCACTCTTAAATTTTGAAAAAAGGGGGAAAAACTTCTTGGCAAATATAGAAGAAAAAGTAGAAAAACTATTAAAAAAACCAATAGAAGATATAGGATATGACTTATATGATGTAGAATATGTAAAAGAAGGAAAAAACTATTTCCTAAGAATCTATATTGACAAACCAGAAGGAATTACTATAAAAGACTGTGAAATAGTAAATGATGCAATATCAGATTTACTAGACGAAGCAGACTACATAAAAGACCAATACTTTTTAGAAGTTTCATCACCAGGTATTGAAAGAATATTAAGAAGAGATAAGCATTTAGAACAAAATAAAGGAAATGAAATTGCTATTAAGTTATTTAAAAAAGATGCACTAGGAAACAAAACATATCAAGGAATATTACAAAATTTTGATGATGAATATATCTTATTAGAAAATGATATAAAGGTTGAAAGAAAGAGTATAGCACAGATTAGAACTGTATACAACTGGGATTAAGAAATAATTACAATTTTGGGCTATGTCAAATTTCATTTAAAACGCGGTCACATACAAAAGTATGCTCCCTTGCCTTTTAAATAAAATTTTCATTGCCAAAATTTAATTCTTTCATAATCAAGATTAAGAAATAGTTATACAATTGAAAATAAGAAAGGAATGTGGAAAGATGAAAAGAAAAAGTAAATCAAAAGAAGCAATTGATAATAAAGAATTAATAATAGCATTAGAAGATTTAGAAAAAGAGAAAGGAATAAAAAAAGAATATTTATTAGAATCTATTGAATCAGCACTATTAACAGCATATAAAAGAAATTTTGATGCTCTAGATAATGTAAAAGTTGTGATGGATCCTAAAACTGGTGCAACACATGTATATTCAGTAAAAGAAGTTGTTAAAAAAATAGAAAATGATGTAGCACAAATCAATTTAACAGATGCAAAAAAAATAAATAAAGACATAAATATAGGAGATACAGTAGAAGTAGAAATTGTTCCAAGAAACTTTGGAAGAATAGCTGCACAAACAGCAAAACAAGTTATCATTCAAAAATTAAGAGAAGCAGAAAGAGATATTATTTACACAGAATTTAATGATAGAAAAGGTGAAATTGTTTCTGGAATTATTCAAAAAGCAGATAAAAATATTGTTGTAATGGATTTAGGTAGACTAGAAGGTGTTATGCCAACAAAAGAACAAGTACCAACAGAAAACTATAAAGTAAATGACAAAATAAAAGGATATGTGTTAGATGTAGAAAGAGGAGCAAAAGGTGCACCACAAGTAATTGTATCTAGAAGCCATCCTGATTTTGTAAGAAAATTGTTAGAATTTGAAATACCAGAAATTTATGAAGGTGTTATCGAAATTAAAAGTGTTTCAAGGGATCCAGGATATAGAAGTAAAGTAGCAGTATATTCACCAGATCCAAATATAGATCCAGTTGGTTCATGTGTAGGGCAAAAAGGAGTTAGAATTCAAAATGTTATTAATGAACTACATGGAGAAAAAATAGATGTTATTGAATGGAATGAAGACCCATCAATCTATATAGCTTCTGCATTATTACCAGCACAAATACTAGCAGTAGATATAAAAGAAGAGGAAAGATTTGCACAAGTAATTGTTCCAGATGACCAACTATCACTTGCTATTGGAAAATCAGGACAAAATGCAAGATTAGCTGCAAAACTAACAAATTGGAAAATTGATATAAAATCAGAAACACAATTTAGAGAAATGTTAATGCAAGCACAACAAAATCAAGATGCTGAACAAGTAGAAGAACCAGAAGTTCAAGAAGCAGAAGGAGAAAAAGAAGAATAATTAAAGTTTTTGCACATAAAATAAAATGGACTACTTATAAATATTGAAAATGGAGGTTTTTAAGTGAAAAAGATACCACAAAGAACCTGTATGGGATGTAACGAAAAAAAAGATAAAAATCAATTAATTAGAATTGTAAAAAATAAAGAAAATGAAATAAATGTAGATAAAAC
The DNA here is from genome assembly GCA_964449925.1 of uncultured Clostridium sp. Lineage (GTDB taxonomy): Bacteria > Bacillota > Clostridia > TANB77 > CAG-508 > CAG-269. The sequence goes on along the minus strand of CAYVCM010000053.1, from coordinate 5,957 downwards.
AGGCAAAATGCAAGGTAGAGGGGCATATATTTGTAATGATGAAAAATGCTTAGAAAAAGTCATGAAATCAAAAAGATTAGAAAAAGTATTAGAAATAAAGATATCAGACGAAATTTATGAAAGTATAAGAGGTGTAATTCTTGGTAAATAAAAAAATATTAGGATTAATTGGATTATCTGCAAAAGCACGGTAAAATAGCTTTTGGGGCAGACAGTGTAGAAGATAATATAAAAAAAGGAAAAGTAAAGTTAGTGATTATAGCAGAAGATTCATCAGATAGAACAAAAGATAAATTTAAAAAAATATGTGAAAAATTTAATATACCGATAATACAAACAGCAAATATAGAAACTTTAAGCAAAACAATAGGAAAATCTAACAAAGCAATAATTGGTATACAAGATATAAATTTATCAAATGAGATAGAAAAAATAAACAATGGGGGTGAAGCTCTTGGGTAAAGTAAAAATACATGAAATAGCAAAAAAATTAAATTTAACAAGTAAAGAGATATTAGATATTGCTAACAAATTGAATATTGAAGCCAAAAGTCATTTAAGTAGTGTGGAAGAAGATGATGCAAAAAGAATTGAAGAAACAATTACAAAAAAATCAACAGAAACAAATAAAAAGGCAGAAAAAAAAGAAAATAAAAAAGATAAAAAAGATAAAAAAGATAAAAAAGATAATAAAAAAGAAACACCTGTTATAATAAGAAGAGAAGTTATTATTTCACAAGATGAGTCTGAAAAATCAAAAGAAGTTGCTAAAAAAGAGCAAGAAAAGAGAAATAGCAATATCGGTTTTGTTGAAAGAAAAACAAATAAAGATTATAACATTGTTTATAGAAATAAACCCAATAAGCCAATGACTGTTAGTGAATTGTTTGGCTTAAATAAGCAAGACCAAAAAAGTGCTGAAACGAAAGATAAAGGAGAAAAAACAAAAATTAAAAGTGAAACAGTTGCGCCAGAACAAAGCAATACGGCAGCAAAAACTGTCCAAGAAGAAAAATTGAGCAAAGTTGCAGAAAAGGTTGAAGAAAAAAAGGGTATGAAAACAGAAACGAAAAATGTAAGAGTAAAAAACGATAATATGAATAATCATTATCAAAATAGAAACAATAATCAAAGAAGAAATAACAATAATACAAATTATAACAAAAATAATAATAGATTTAATAAAAATAATAATGAAAGATATGGAAAAAGGCCACTAGATGAAAAAGGCATTGAAAAAAATATAAAAAATATCATGTCAGCTGATGTAGTGGAAAAAGAAACAGTAAGAGAATATAATAAAAATATTGATAAACAAAAAAATAACAATAAATTTGATGAAAATAAAAATACAAAAAAATCAAAAAATAGAAGAAATTCAAATAATAATTTTGATGAAGGTAAATTAAAAACATTAAAAACAAGAAATCAATTATCAAATATGTTTGATGACCAAGAAGGTGGAATGTTAGATTATTATGATTTAACAACAGAAAGAGGAAGAAGAGGAAAGAAAAAGAAAAATCAAAACCAAGAAGAAAGAACCAAACAAAAAATCTTTAAATTAACAGATATAGAAATTCCAGAAATTATTACTGTAAAAGACTTAGCAGCAGAAATGAAAAAAACCACAGCAGAAGTTATAAAAAAACTATTGGGACTAGGTGTTATGGCAACAATTAATCAAGAAATCGACTTTGATACAGCATATTTAATTGCTCAAGAATTTGGAATTACTGCAACAAAGAAAGAAACAGTAACAGAAGAAGACATACTGTTTGATGATTCTGAAGACAAAGAAGAAGATTTAGTAACAAGACCACCAGTTGTTGTTGTAATGGGACATGTAGACCATGGTAAAACTTCATTATTAGATGCTATCAGAAAAACAAATGTTATTGAAGGAGAAGCAGGTGGAATTACCCAAGCAATTGGTGCATATATGGTAAAAATTAATGATAGAGAAATCACATTTTTAGACACACCTGGACATGAAGCATTTACAGCAATGCGTGCAAGAGGAGCACAAATAACAGACATTGCAATTTTAGTAGTTGCAGCAAATGATGGTGTTATGCCACAAACTATCGAAGCCATAAATCATGCAAAATCAGCAGGTATTCCAATAATTGTTGCTATCAACAAAATCGATTTACCAGATGCTAATATTGATAAAGTAAAACAAGAATTAATGACTTATGAATTGGTACCAGAAGAATGGGGTGGAGATACTATCTATGTTCCAATTTCTGCTAAAAAGAACCAAAATATTGATCAATTACTAGAAATGGTATTATTAGAAGCAGATGTATTAGAATTAAAAGCAAATCCAAATAAACAGGCAAAAGGAACTGTTATAGAAGCTAAATTAGATAAAGCAAGAGGAGCAATTGCAACAATGTTAGTACAAAGAGGAACATTAGATGTAGGAGATACAATTGTAGTTGGTTCATCTATTGGAAGAATCAGAGCGATGGTAAATGATAAAGGAAAAAATGTAAAATCAGCAGGTCCATCAACACCAGTTGAGATTATGGGATTAACAGATGTACCAGAAGCAGGAGATATATTCTACGAAGTAAAAAATGAAAAAATGGCAAAACATTTAATAGAAAGAAGAAAACGCCAAGCTAGAGAAAAAGCTATTAATGCTGTAACAAAAGTAACATTAGACAATTTATTTACTCAAATGGAAGAAGGTAAACTAAAAGTTCTAAATCTAATTGTAAAAGCAGATGTACAAGGTTCAGTAGAAGCTGTAAAACAATCACTAGAAAAATTAGAAAATGAAGAAGTTAGAGTAAAAGTAATTCATAGTGCAGTAGGAGCAGTTAACCAATCAGATGTTACACTTGCAAAAGTATCAAATGCAATTATTATCGCATTTAATGTAAGACCAGACCATACAGCAAAAGAAATGGCAGAAAAAGAAGAAGTAGAAATCAAACAATATTCTGTTATTTACCAAGCAATAGAAGATGTAGAATCAGCTATGAAAGGAATGTTAGCACCTAAATATGAGGAAAAAGTTATTGGAAATGTCGAAGTAAGACAAATTTTCAAAATTTCAAATGTTGGTACAATTGCTGGTGCATATGTATTAAATGGAAAGGTTGAAAGAAATGCAGGAGTAAGAGTAATTCGTGATAACATTGTTATTCATGATGGACATTTAGCAACTTTGAAGAGATTTAAAGATGATGTAAAAGAAGTAACAAAAGGTTTTGAATGTGGAATGCAAATAGAAGACTATAATGACATAAAAGAAGGAGACATAATCGAAGTATATATTATGGAAGAAGTTGCAAGATAATAACAACAGAAAAGAAGAGTCAAAAATAACTCTGATTTTGACATTAAGAAAGGATTAGATTAATTATGAAAGGAAAAGAAAATCCTAGAATAGGAAGAATAGACGAAGAATATAGAAAAGAAATTAGTCATATTATTGGCTATGAATTAAAAAATCCAAATGTAACAGGTCTAATTAGTGTTACAAAAGTAAAAGTAACAACAGATCTAAAATATGCAAAAGTATATGTTAGTATTTTAAATTCAAAAAACATAAAAGATACATTGGCAGGATTGAAAAAATCATCAGGATATATAAGAAGTGAATTAGCTAAAAGAGTGAATTTAAGAAATACACCAGAATTAATTTTTGAACTAGATGATTCAATGGAATATGGAGCCAAAATTGATTCTATATTAAAAGACATTATGCCAAAAAAAGAAGAGGAAGAACAGTAATATAAGAAACTTAACCTTGTTATATACAGAAAAATCGGTTTCCTATACAATAAAGAGAGGACACCTTAGCTAGTAAAAGCATTAGAAAATAAAAGGTGTCCTTTACTGACATTAATTAAGAAAGGAATGAGAAAATGACATTAGATAATATTTTAGAAGAAATCCAAAATGCAGAAAAAATTGTAATAATGGCACACGAAACACCAGATGGAGATGCTATTGGAAGCATGCTATCAATGAAACTAGCACTAAAAAAATTAGGAAAAGAAGCAGATGTAATTGTAAAAGATTTTCCAAGAACATTTGATTTTCTACCAGAAGCTAACACAGTAAAATCTACTTCAGATGTAGAAAAATATGATTTAGCAATTTCACTAGATTGTACAGATTTAAAAAGATTAGTAGGAAGAGAATATTTTGAAACAGCTAAAAAAACAATAGTTATAGACCACCATGGTTCAAACACTATGTTTGGAGATATAAATTTTGTTAATCCTGCATCTCCTGCTTGTTGTGAAATTTTAGTAGGCATATTTGAATATTTTGAAATTCCTATTGATGTTGAATTAGGTACTTGTATTGTAGCAGGTATTATAACAGATACAGGAGGATTTAAGTATTCTGGTGTTACAGCAGAAACATTTGAGTTTACAGCAGAATTATTAAGAAAAGGTGTAAATATATCAGATATTTATCAAAGAGTATTAGAAACACAAACAAAATCACGCTTTGAGTTAACAAGGAGAGCAATGAATCGACTAGAGCTTTTAGAAGACGGTAAAGTTGCATTTACATATATTACAAAAAAAGATGAAGAAGAAGTAAATGCAGAAGCAGGAGACCATGAAGGTATTGTTGAAAATGGAAGAAGTATAGAAGGAGTTAAAGTGTCTGTATTTATTCGTGAAAAAGAAAATAATACATATAAAGTCTCTATGAGGTCAGCAAATAGTTCAAAAATTAATGTATCTGATATTTGCTATATATTCGGCGGTGGTGGACACCCAAGAGCAGCTGGTGCAAATGTAACAGGAAATATAGAACAAGTAAAAGAAAAATTGATGAAAGAAATTAAAAAAGTAATCTAAGGGGTACTGTTCAAAGTTAATATTCTATTATTTAAAATGATAATATAATAAAAAAGTGCATATTTAATTTTAGTAATGTTAAAGTGTGAAGAGACAGAAGACATTAGATATGTAGATATAGAAATATATATTAAACTGAAAAACGAAAATATTTCCTAGAGTCTTTAACTCTAGGAAATAAAACTAAAATAATCATAGCAATAAAATGTAGTAAAGTCAATAGATAGCGAATAAAAAAATATTATGTTAAAAAATAAAATACAAGAAAAAACAAAAAAACAGAAATTGTTTACAAGGTAGTAATACCAAGCAATTTCTGTTTTTTTATTTTTCCTAGAGTTAAAGACTTAAGGAAAATAAATAAAAGCAAAAAAGCTTAGAAACAAAATGGAAAGAGCAAAAATAGTATAAACAAAAGAAAATCAAGAAAAGAGGTATGAATCATGATAAAAAGACAGAAAAAGAAAAATGAAAATAAAAAAGAAGGTAAAAGAAGTACAAATAATAAGTTAATTAAAAAATCTACAGAAAAAACAAAAAACAAAAATACAATTTTTAATAAATCATTTTATAAGTTACAACTCCAAACAGGTATAACATTAATAGCATTAGTAATTACAATTATTGTCTTACTAATTTTAGCAGGAATAACAATAAGTGCCATAACAGGAGAGAATGGGCTTATTAACAATGCAGAGCTTGCAAAAGAAGAAACAGAAATAGCAAATGAAAGAGAAATTGTAGAAAAAGCAACAGTACAGGCAATGGGAAATAATAAATATGGTAATTTGGAAGAAAGTGAATTACAAGAACAACTAGATAAAGAAACAGGAGAAGGAAAAACAGAAGCAACAGATATAGGAGATGAATTTGAAGTTGTGTTTGTAGAAAGTAACAGATATTATACAGTGGATAAAGATGGAAATGTTACACAAGTGCAAGAAATTATAAAAGACAATTCACCAGGAGATATTACAGTTGGAATAAATGGAGAAGAATTAGATGGGACAGAAGACAATCCATATGAAATATGGTGTATAGAAGATTTAGTAGCATTTTCTAATATGGTAAATGGGAGTGGTATCAGATTAGAAAATGGAGAGGCAGTAGAAATAACAT
>CAYVCM010000052.1:0-11554 GCA_964449925.1 uncultured Clostridium sp. | reverse complement strand
AATACTAGTAATAAAGGTGATTTTATTATGGACATAAAAAAATCAATAAAAAACATTTTTACAGAAATGCTAGGAACAATTTTAGGTGCATTTATTATTGCAATAGCTGTATCATTATTTTTATTACCTAACAAATTGTCATCAGGTGGAGTAGCAGGAATTGCAACTATTACCTATTATTTATTCCATATGCCAATGGGAATTAGTATGTTAATTATTAATATTCCATTATTTCTAGTATCTATACTAAAAATAGGGAAAGGTTTTTTTATTAAATCAATCATAGGAACAATTAGTTTATCTTTTTTTGTAGATATATTAGATAGATTAACACCCCTAACAGAAGATAAATTCTTAGCTTGTATTTATGGAGGAATCCTAATGGGAGTAGGAACTGCTATTTTATTAAAGGTAAACAGTTCAACTGGTGGAACAGATTTATTTAGTTATATAGCTAAAATTTATAATCCAACAATAAAAGTAGGAGAAATTATTGCATTAGTTGATATAATAATAGTTGTTTTAAATATGATTTTTTTAAGAGAAATTGAAATTGGCTTATATTCAGCAATTGCTATCTATTTAATGGGAATAATTATTGATATTTTATTTGAAGGCATTTATTTTACTAAGCTTATCTATGTTGTATCTGATAAATCAGAAGAAATTGCCAAAGAAGTTGGAAAAACAATAAAAAGAGGAGCAACAGGAATTTATGGAAAAGGCATGTATACAAATGCAGACAAACTAATTTTAATGTGTGCAGTGACTAGAAAAGATGTTGGAAACATGATACAAATTGTAAGAAAAATTGATAAAGAAAGTTTTATAATTATTACAAATTCAAGAGAAGTTTTAGGACTTGGATTTAAAAATAATTTTATGATATAATATGAAAAACATGTATAAGTTTGTGAGGAAAAACAATGGAAGAAACATATATATTAAAAAACCCAAAAACATTTAACTTAAAAGATATATTTGAATGTGGTCAATGTTTTCGATGGAATGAACAAGAAGACGGAAGTTATACAGGTATATGGAAAGAAAATGTAGTAAATGTAAAAAAAGAAGGACAAGATTATATATTTACTGGAATATGTAAAAATGGAAAACTAGAAGAAGAAATACATATATATTTTGACCTAGATAGAAATTATGAAAAAATAAAAGATGAGTTATCAGAAATTGATAATTACATGAAAGAAAGTATTCAATATGGTAAAGGAATAAGAATTCTAAATCAAAACTTATGGGAAACAATTATATCATTTATCATATCTGCAAATAATAATATACCAAGAATAAAAGGAATTATTGAAAGATTATCAAAGACATATGGAAATAAAATAGAATGGAATGGTAAAGAATATTATACATTTCCAACACCTAATGAACTAAAAAATGTAAAAGTAGAAGATTACAGAAGTCTAGGATTAGGATTCAGAGATATTAGACTTTATGAAACAACAAAAATGATATTAGAAAGAAAAGTAGATTTAAAAGAATTAGAAAAAAATCCAAATACAATAGAAGTAAGAGAAAAATTATTAACACTTTCAGGAGTAGGACCAAAAGTTGCAGATTGTATATTACTATTTTCTGACTTAAAACGTTTAGAAGTATTTCCAATAGATGTATGGGTAAGAAGAGTAATGAATGATTTATATATAAAAGAAAAAGATGAGACAAAAGTAAATAAAAAACAAATTGAAGAAATAGCAAAAAATAAATTTGGAAACTTAGCTGGACTTGCACAACAATATTTATTTTATTGGAGAAGAGAAGCATAAAGGAGGAAAAAATGATTTATACTATTACTTTTAATCCTGCATTAGATTATATAACTAAAGTAGAAAATTTCAAAATAGGAGAAATAAATCGAACAAAAACGGAAACAATATTACCAGGAGGAAAAGGGCTAAATGTTTCAATTGTTTTAAACAATTTAGGAATAGAAAATACAGCACTTGGTTTTGTTGCAGGATTTACAGGAGATGAATTAACACGAAAATTAGAAGAGCAAGGAATTAAAACAGACTTTATAAAAGTACAGAAGGGGATAACAAGAATAAATGTAAAAATTAGCTCAATAAATGAATCAAAACTAGAGGAAACTGCTTTAAATGGCATGGGACCACAAATCACTTCAGATGATATAGATATATTGTTAAAAAAAATACTAAATATGTCTGTAAATGATACTGTTATTCTTGCTGGAAGTATACCTAAAATGCTAGATAATGATATTTATGAAAAAATATGTAAAATACTTAATGAAAAAGGTATTACTTTTATAGTAGATTCAACACAAGAATTACTTATAAATATATTAAAATACAAACCATTTTTAATAAAACCAAATAAAGAAGAATTAGAAGAAACAACAAAATGCAAAATAAGAACAAAAGAAGATATAATTAATTCAGCTAAAATATTGAAGAAAGGAGGTGCAAAGAATGTTTTGGTATCTCTAGGAAATGATGGAGCGATTTTATTAACAGAAGACAATAAGATATATGTTTCAAAAGCACCTAAAGGAAAAGTTGTTAATACTGTCGGTTCTGGAGATTCCATGGTAGCAGGATTTTTAGCAGGATATTATAGAAGTCAAAATTATGAATATGCATTAAAAATAGGAGTAGCAGCGGGAAGTGCAAGTGCATTTTCTATGCAACTGGCAACTCAAAAGGATGTAGATTTACTTTTAAAACAATAATACAAAAGAAAGGGGTAAAATATGAAAATTACAGATTTATTAAATAAAAAAGCTATCAAACTACAAGGAAAAGCATCTACTAAAGCAGAAGCTATTGACCAGTTAGTAGATTTAATGATGCAAAATGGAAACATTACAGACAAAGAAAAATACAAACAAGTAGTATTAAAAAGAGAAGAAGAGGGAACAACTGGTATTGGGGAAGGAATTGCTATTCCTCATGGCAAAACAGATGCAGTTTCAAAACCTGGTTTGTCAGCTATGATTATTCCAGATGGTGTAGATTTCAATTCGCTAGATGGAAAACCAGCAAAATTGCTATTCTTAATAGCAGCACCAGATTCAAAAGACAATGTACATTTGGATGTTTTAAGTAGATTATCTACATTATTAATGGACACAGAATTTAGACAAGCTCTATACAATGCAAAATCACCAGAAGAATTTCTAAAATGTATAGATAAAGCAGAAAGTGAAAAACTAGGAACAGAAAAAAATGGGAATGCAAAATATGAAATTTTAGCAATTACTAGTTGTCCAACTGGGATTGCTCACACATACATGGCAGCAGAAGCATTAGAACAGATGGGAGAACAATTAGGACATAAGGTAAAAGTAGAAACACATGGATCATCAGGTGTTAAAAATCAATTTACAAAAGAAGAAATCAAAAATGCAAAGGGAATTATTATTGCATCAGATACAAATATTGATTTATCAAGATTTGATGGTAAAAAATTAGTAAAAGCAAAAGTATCTGACGGAATTAATAAACCAAAAGAATTAATCGAACATGTACTATCATCAAAAGCAAAGACATATCATTCAAGTAACAAACAGAAAACAGAAGAAACAGATGAAGAAAAAGAAAAAGTAGGTACAAAGATATATAAACATTTAATGAATGGTGTTACACATATGTTACCATTTGTTGTTGGTGGAGGAATCTTAATTGCAATTGCATTTTTATTAGATGATTATTCAATTGATCCTTCAAATTTTGGTATGAATACACCTATTGCAGCATTTTTTAAAACAATAGGAGATGCAGCTTTTAATGTAATGTTATATATACTTGCAGGCTATATTGCTATGAGTATTGCAGATAGACCAGGACTAGCAGTGGGATTTGTAGGAGGTATCCTAGCTGTACAAGGAACTACATTTGAATCATTAACAAATGGTGACATTACTCTAGTAAGTTCTGGATTTTTAGGTGCATTGATTGCAGGATTTGTAGGTGGATATATTGTTTTAGGCTTGAAGAAACTATGTAGCTATTTACCTGACAGTATAGAGGGAATAAAAACAATTCTTCTTTACCCTGTATTTGGTATATTAATTATGGGTGCATTTATGTTATTAATAAACCCATATGTAGCATCAATCAATACAGGAATTAATAATTATTTATCTTCAATGAGTAGTACAAATAAAATTATATTAGGAGCTATATTAGGTGGAATGATGGCAATAGACTTAGGAGGACCTGTAAACAAAGCAGCATATACATTTGGAACAGGGATGCTAGCCTCAGGACAATATGAAATTATGGCAGCTGTTATGGCTGGAGGAATGGTTCCACCACTTGCAATTGCATTTTTGGCAACAGCTTTCCCAAGAAAAATTCCTAAAAAAGATAAACAAGCAGCATATGTAAATTATATTATGGGATTGTCATTTATCTCAGAAGGAGCAATTCCATTTGCATCAGCAGATCCATTAAGAACAATTCCAGCATTTATTATTGGATCAGCAGTTTCTGGAGCACTTTCAATGTTATTTAGTTGTACATTAATGGCACCACATGGTGGAATATTTGTTATTGCAACTATTGGACATCCTATTAAGTATTTATTGGCAATTGCAGTAGGTGCAATTGTATCTGCATTAATTATGGCAAAATTAAAAAAGAATTTGCCTGAATATGAAAAATAAATATATAATGTAATTTAATTGATACTCAGATAAATGCGATATAAAAAAATCGTAACATATATTAGAAAGGATTAGATTATTATGGTAAAAGATACAATCATGTTAAAAAATGAAACAGGGTTGCATGCAAGACCAGCAAGTGAGTTGGCAAAATTAGCGGCTTCATTTAAAAGTAAAATAACTTTAAATGTAAATGGTAAAACTGTTGATGCTAAATCTATATTAGCAATTATGGCAGCAGGAATTAAATATAATACAGAAATTGAAATTGAGTGTGATGGAGAGGATGAAGAAAAAGCTTTATCAGAAATCATACAAGGATTTAATAATAATTTTGGAGAAAACTAAAAATAATTAATTTTTATTATAGTTAGTTACAGTTTATTTTTTCATTTTGGAGAGAATATATATATTCTCTCCAAAAATGAAAGATAAATTGTAATAATTAAATGTTTATAGGTTTATACATAAAACCTAAATACATAAATAAGGAAGGGTACAGATGCTAAAAGGAAAAGGTGTTTCAAGTGGTATAGGATTTGGAAATATTGTTATTTTAAAAACAGTAGAAAGAAAAATAGAAAAAAAGACAATAGAAAATAGTCAAATAGAAAATGAGGTTAAAAGACTGCATGAAGCTTTAGAAGAGGTTATTCACGAAACAGAAATGCAATTAAAAAACATGACAGGTACAGAGGCAGATATCATGCAAGCATATATAATGATAATGCAAGATCCTTCATTAATTTCAGAAACAGAAAATGCTATTAGAAATTCAAATTATAATGCTGAATATGCAGTAGGTGTTGGATTTGATAGTGTTATACAGATTTTTGAAAATATGGATGATGAATATATGGCATCAAGATCAAGAGATATTTTAGATATAAAAAATAGAGTATTAGGAAAGTTACTAAAGGAAGAAACAATAGATTTAAGCAATCTAAAACCAAATACAATTATTGTAGCAACAGAATTAACAACATCTGAAACAGCAAAATTAGATTTTAAAAATGTAAAAGGTGTCATAACAGAACTTGGAGGAGAAAATTCACATACATCAATTATGGCAAGAACACATACAATTCCAGCAATTACAAAAGTAGCAGAAGCTACAAAATTACTAAAAGATGGTGATAATGTTGCTATTAATGGTACATCAGGAGAAATTTACATTAATCCAACAGAAGATGAAAAACAAACATTATTAAGTGTAGAACAACATCTAAAGGAAGAAAAAGCAGAATTAGAAAAATATAGAAATAAAGAAAGTATCACAAAAGATGGAATTAAAGTAAAACTATATGCAAATATTGGTCTTCCAGCAGATGCAGAAATTGCTATAAATAATACTGCAGAAGGTGTTGGATTATTACGAAGTGAATTTCTATATATGGATAGTGATACAATGCCAACAGAAGAAAGTCAATTTGAAGCATATAAGCAAGTAGCAGAGATAATGAATGGTAAAGAGGCTATTATCAGAACATTAGATATTGGTGGAGATAAAGAACTAAAATATTTAAAACTAGAAAAAGAAGCAAATCCATTTTTAGGTTATAGAGCAATTAGATTATGTCTTGACAATTTAGCCATTTTTAAAACACAATTAAGAGCTATATTAAAAGCAAGTGCTTTTGGAAAATTAGCAATTATGTTTCCAATGATATCATCAATAGACGAATTACAATCTGCTAAAAAAGTGTTAGAAGAATGTAAAAAAGAATTAGAAGATGAACATGTTTTATTTGACAAAAATATTAAAGTAGGAATTATGATTGAAATTCCATCAGCAGCTTTAATAGCAGATAAATTGGCACAAGAGTGTGATTTCTTTAGTATAGGTACAAATGACTTGATTCAATATACAGTTGCAGTAGAAAGAGGAAATGAAAAAATTTCAAAATTATATACAAAATATCATCCAGCAGTTATAAAGCTAATTAAATCTGCAATTGATGGCGCACATAAGGCAAATATTGTTTGTGGAATGTGTGGAGAGGCTGCAGGTGATCCATTATATATACCACTTTTAGTTGGATTAGGTTTAGATGAGTTTTCAATGAATTCAAATAATATATTAAGGGCTAGAAGAACTGTTAATCATTTGAACAAGGAAACATGTGTAAGACTTAGTGAAGAAATTTTACAAATGGCATCTGCGAATGAAGTGGAAAATAGATTAAAAGAGTTTTTTAATTCTTAAATTTTCCTAGAGTTATATATTTAACGAAATAAAACTAAAAATATTATAGCAATAAAATATTGTGAAATCAATACTTATAGAGTAAAAAGTTCATTGCTAAAAAACGGATAGATAATAAAAATTAAAAAAGTAGAAATAGCTTGTAAATTAAGTAAAATCAAGCTGTTTCTACTTTTTTAATTTTCCTGAAGTATATAACTCTAGGAAAATATAAAAACACTTGAAACCAAAGAAAATAGAAGAAAAGAGGTACAATGATGAGAAAAAAAGAAAAAGGAATTACATTAATCGCATTAGTTATAACTATAATCGTATTATTAATCCTAGCAGGAGTAACAATATCAACCTTAACAGGAGAAAATGGTATTATTACACAAACATCTAATGCCAAAGAAGAAACAATTATTGGAGAAGAAAAAGAGATTATAGAACTTGCAACTGTACAAGCAATGGGAACTAACCAATATGGCGATATAGAAAAAAGTGAATTAGAAAATGGATTAGATAATTATGCAGAAGGTAATTACCAATTAGATGGTGATGGTCCTTTTAAAGTTACCTACATTGATACGCAACATTCATATATAGTGAATACTGATGGAACAATTGAAGAATATTATGATGTAAGTTATTTAAAAGAAGGAGACTATGTTGAATATATATATGATACTGCAGATGATTATGTTTTAACAACTGATAGTTCAGTTGTTTCAAAAAATGATGTAGGATCTTCTCAAACGGTTACTCAAACTTCAGGTTTAAAGTGGCGTATTTTTAATATAGATGATATTTCTGGTGAAATCGAATTGATTAGTGATACACCAACTAATAGTACTCTTGTTTTGGGAGGGAGTCTTGGTTATATAAATGGTGTTAATATTATTAATGATATATGTGAAAAACAATATAGTAATCAAGAACTTGGTATCACAGCTAGAAGTATTAATATTGATGATATTTATAACAAAATGAATGCATTAGGAAATGAATATATAGAAACACATACATCTACAACAGAAACTTGGGAAAATGTTGTTCTGCCAACTTTGTGTTTATATGAAAATGGGTTAGCAATAGATAGTGATACAATAAAAACAAATGGGTTAGATGTTAGTGATACTTATGATTTTGAAATTTCTTCTTGGTGGACAACTGGAATATCTAGTTTAATAGTAACAGATTCTTATGTTTCTCTTGATAATGCAAGTTCATATTTTGATAATACAATTATATATGAAATGATATTTGGAAATAGCAGATGTTATTGGACAGCCTCTCGTTATGCTAGTAATACAATTATGTCAAATTATTGTGCAACATTTGGAATTATTAGTGTAGAAGATAATTTATTCAATGGTGGTGGCTTAGCTGGTTCAAATTATTACTCTAAAACTATATATAGTAGATATTTAAGACCAATTGTCACTATAAAAACAAGTATGTTAAATAATGATTGTGAAAAAAATGAGGATGGAGAATGGATTTTGTCATATTAAAAAAGAATACCATATATCTATTATATCTGAGGTTTGTGTAAACTTTAAACTTTTTACGATAATTTTAAAGTTTCGATATTTTTTGTTGAATATCAACTAAAAATACCGAAACTTTTTTTTGGGTATATTATTTTCTAATAATTATTTGCATTGATTAATAATTAATTTATCTATGAAAATCTTAATATGTTATAACAATTGAAGTAGTAATTTTAAAAATATCAAAACCTAATCTATATAAAAAAAAATTTTTGTAAATCCAAGTATTTAAATTTTTAAAAATTATAAGAAAAGCATGTATTAACAAAATCAAAGATTTCGAAGCAAAAGAAAAATGATTTGCCAAATAGAGTTGGAAAACTAATAGATAAAAAGTTTGTAGGTAGTGTAATGGCAACATTGAAAAAATCAAATAAATTTAATTTAAAAGCTAGTAAAGCTAATAGTTATGGGTTAGTGATTTATCCAAAATAAAAAATACTACCTACGGCACATTCGTACTTTCAGTAGTTCACTATCATTATATTAAAAAAATTCTTAAATATTAACAATTTTGAGAAAGCTTAAAGTTTACACAAATTTTCCGATATACTCATATTATTCTTTTTTAATATGATAAAATCCATTCTCCATCCTCATTTTTTTCACAATCATTATTTAACATACTTGTTTTTATAGTAACAATTGGTCTTAAGTAACGACTATAATTTGTATTAGCATAGCGAGATCCCCAAGCTAAGCCACCACCATTTAATAAATTATTATTTCCTACACTAATTATCCCAAATGCAACAGTATCAGAGAGTACAGTATTACTAGCATAGCGAGAAGCTATCCAATAATATTGGCTATTTCCGAATATCATTTCATATATGCTTGTATCATCAAAATATGAACTTGTATTAGCAAGAGAAACATAAGAATCTGTTACTATTAAACTAGATATTCCAGTTGTCCACCAAGAAGAAATGTCAAAATCATAAGTATCACTAACATCTAATCCATTTGTTTTTATTGTATCACTATCTATTGCTAAACCATTTTCATATAAACATAAGGTTGGAACAGCAACACTTTTCCAAGTTTTTGTAGATGTATGTGTTTCTATATATTCATTTCCTGATGCATTCATCTTGTTATAAATATCATCAATATTAATACTCCTAGCTGTAATTCCAAGCTCTTGGTTACTATATTGTTTTTCACATATATCATTGATAATATTAACTCCATTTGTATAACCAGGACTTCCCCTTAAAATAAGAGTACTATTAGTTGGTGTATCACTAATCAATTCGATTTCGCCAGAAATATCATCTATATTAAAAATACGCCACTTTAAACCTGAAGTTTGAGTAACCGTTTGAGAAGATCCTACATCATTTTTTGAAACAACTGAACTATCAGTTGTTAAAACATAATCATCTGCAGTATCATATATATATTCAACATAGTCTCCTTCTTTTAAATAACTTACATCATAATATTCTTCAATTGTTCCATCAGTATTCACTATATATGAATGTTGCGTATCAATGTAGGTAACTTTAAAAGGACCATCACCATCTAATTGGTAATTACCTTCTGCATAATTATCTAATCCATTTTCTAATTCACTTTTTTCTATATCGCCATATTGGTTAGTTCCCATTGCTTGTACAGTTGCAAGTTCTATAATCTCTTTTTCTTCTCCAATAATTGTTTCTTCTTTGGCATTAGATGTTTGTGTAATAATACCATTTTCTCCTGTTAAGGTTGATATTGTTACTCCTGCTAGGATTAATAATACGATTATAGTTATAACTAATGCAATTAATGTAATTCCTTTTTCTTTTTTTCTCATCCTTGTACCTCTTTTCTTATATTTTCTTTGGTTTCAAGTGTTTTTATATTTTCCTTAAGTTTCGAACTCTAGGAAAATATAAAAAAATAGAAATCGCTTGATTTTAGTTAGTTTACAAGCTATTTCTATTTTTTATTTTTTGATTTTATTTTTAATTGTATTTTTGGCATTTTTGTTTTCAAGGTATTGACTTTACTGTGTTTTATTGCTATTATAATTTTAGTTTTTTTCCTAGAGTTCGAAACTTAAGGAATAAATAATGACAAATATAATTGGTTTTTTAATAAATAATTTATTTTTACTTTTTTATTACAATTCTATTATATAATATTGATTTTTTCATTTGTTTCTATATATTTCACAACTCCATCCTCATAGCAACTACCTATTATTCCTGTCGCTTTTTGTTTTACTATATCTACTGCATTTTCAACTGCATAAAATTCATCCGCAATAGTTGCCAATGGTAAATCATTTTCACTATCTCCAAAAGCAATTACTTTGTCAAAACCATATTGTTCTTTAAATATTTTTAATCTACTTGCTTTGGAAACATTTTCTAATACTATATCACAATAGCTTTCTCCGTCTGAATAAACTTTTTTATGTATAAAATAATTTATACCAGATATTTGACTTAGAATATTTGACAATTCATTGCTATCTTTTGTCATATGCAATATATTTAATGCTAAAGGTTCAGATTTTTCATTCAAATCGATTACTTTTATTCTTTTTACTTCTTTTTCATTTAAAATTGTTTGTATTTCAAACCTTTTGTAATTAAATCTGATTAATGCATTTATAATTTCTTTTGTTGTTTCTATTGGTATTGACAACTGATTTACATATTTTTGTTTATTAAAATCATAATTTAAAGCTCCGTTTAATAACATAATAGGATATTTAAAATGTACATCTTGTAATATATGTTTTACTGAATCTCCTCTACCAGTTGAAACAGTAAAATTTATACCTTTATCAATTAACATGTTAAGTTTTTTACAAGCGTTTTCTCCTAATTCTTTGTTTGCATTAAGCAAAGTTCCATCTAGATCTGAAACATATAAAGTTTTCATTTTGCAAAATCCTCCTTGTTTACTTTTGAAGATATTTTAATTTTTTTAAAATTTATAATGAATTTATTTCTTCTACTGTTAATCCTGTTATTTCTTGTATAAATTCAATTTTCGAACCTTTATCCTTCATTTTTTTAGCGATTTCCTTCTTTTCTTTTTCTATACCACGCTCTTCACCAATCTTCTCTCCAATCTTTTTTCCACGCTTTTCACCACGCTTTAAATTGTACCCCTTGTCAAGTACATTTAAGAAAAAGGGATAAATATTTTTTT